>NZ_KV791842.1:70708-127654 GCF_001808005.1 Staphylococcus sp. HMSC13A10
TTAGCTGAAGGCATCATAGAATGGACAAGATAAATAGCGATGTCAATGTCCTCCATTACCTCAGTTATTTCATTTAAATCAAACAAATCAGCTGCTTTCCAAGTAACATTACGTTCATCCGATTTATTCTCTATATTTCTAGAAATAGCTATAATTTCATAGTTTTCTTTTAATTTATTCATTAAGTGACTGCCGATGTATCCAGATGCGCCCGTTAATAAAATTCTTTTCATATATTTAGCCTCCAAATAGAAAAAGATGAGCAGGTAAACATTACCTCAGCTCATCTTTAGATTAACAAGCTCACTTGCTTATTATTATAAAGGACAAGAACTTCATGTCTCTTATTTAACATTGTACCCTTCTTAAAACTATTTAAGCCTATATTAGGAGTAATAATGATTTTGAGTATAAGTAATTTTTGTTTTATTTTTTTATCGCACTCTAATTAAGTACAGATTAATAATTTATTTTAATATTGTGTATAGGCAAAAAAAATTATTGTTAAATATGTAATAAATTAAATAAAGTTATTGCTATTTTGAAAGAATAGGTTAATATGAGTTAATGGCAAACTATTTAAGGGGCTACAAATGAATAAAAATAGAAGTAAGCGAACAAAACCAATTGTGAAAATAACATTAGGAGTTATAACAGCATCACTAAGTTTAGGATCAATAAACATCATAACTCAGCAAACAACTGCCCATGCATCCACAGTACAAAATGAGAGTAATACTAATTCAAAAACATCAAATATAAAAAATATTAAAAACTCTAGAACAAGTAGTTCTAATATCACAACACCAATTAAACATGTGACGACAACAGTAAAGTCACCTACAACAGTAAAAACAACAGCTAAAATTGCAAATGTAAAACAGTCTTCAACGACAGTGAAACCAGAAAAGGTTAAAGCACCGACTTCTTTGAAACCAAAAGCTATTCAAACATCTACAAGTCAAACTCAAAAGCCGATGTCTACTAAAGCACCTATAAATTCATCTACTAATATCAAAAATAGCACAATAGGAACTAAACGCGACCAACAAGCTATTTCTACAGTAGAAGTAGCAAATAAAAATAAAACAGCAAATACAACAAAAACACAAATAAATCAGGCTAAAACAGCAGTATCGAAACCCCATGTATCATCAATAAAAACTAAAGCACCAATTAAAAAATTAGCAGAAACAACAACTAAGAAAAAAGCCACAGCTATAGCAACAATACCTAAAGCAAATTCAATCAAATCAACTAAAAGCAATCATAAAGATTACTACAAATCTATGACCCAGTTAGAAAAATCGACTAAAGAAGATGTTGATTGGAAGAAAGAGACATCTAATAAAGGTAGTAAAGTACTTATTGTAGCCCCACATGGCGGAAACATAGAACAAGGTACTTCGGAGTTAACAAAGTTATTAGCACAACAAGGTGGATATGATTATTTCTCGTTTGAAGGAATAAGAAACTCAAATAATACGCAATTACATGTAACGTCTACACATTATGATGATCCAACGTTGCATCAAATGGTCAAAGGACGAACAGCAAACATTTCTATCCATGGCGCAAAAGGCGACGACCAAATTGTATTCTTAGGAGGAGTTAAATCTAAACTAAGAGATGCTATTCAATCACAATTGAGGAGTAGAGGTTTTACCGTTAAAGTGCCTCCAGAATATCTAGGTGGTTTAAATAATCAAAATTTTATTAATAAAAATCAAAATAGTACAGGTGTTCAATTGGAATTAACTACTGCACTGAGAAAAGCTTTATTTAAAAATCAAAATATGAGTACAACTTCACGTAAAAATAAAAATAATTGGTCACCAAAGATGTATCAATTTGTTGATGCATTGCACACAGCTATTAAACAAACATCAATTAAGTAACATATTTACAAGCAAGTTGTTTCATATAGAACATATGCATACTATATATTGAATTTAATTTACGTTTTTTAATTAAAGTAATCCCTAGAGTAAGGGCGTCGCTAGACCTTTGTTTATTTAATTCATAGATATTGTTGAAATAAACTCACACCTAATATCTAATAGCTTAATTAATAACTAAATCTATATTATATAAGGTTCTATCTTACATTAACTTGTTTAATGTAAGATAGAACCTTATAATTTTTATTACAAAATACTAAAAAACCATCATTTATGATATGCTTCGCCACGCATAATTTTAAATGCTCTATACACCTGTTCAATCAACACAACGCGCATCATTTGGTGTGGGAAGGTCATTTTGCTGAATGAGAGTGCATAGTTACTGCGTTGTAATACGTCCTGATGTAGTCCGTTTGATCCACCTATCACAAAGACAAAGTCGCTTTGGCCCTGTGTCATGCGTTGATTAAGTTCTTTAGCTAGACCTTCTGATGACAACATCTTACCTTCAATTTCTAATGTAATAACCGTTGCTTGTGGTTTGATCTTAGCTAATAAACGTTGTCCTTCTTTTTCTTTTACTTGTTCAATTTCTTTGTCACTCATATTTTCAGGTGCTTTTTCATCTGGCACTTCTATTATTTCAATTTTAGTGTATGCACCTAATCGTTTTTCATATTCTGCAATTGCTTGTTTCCAGTATTTCTCTTTTAGTTTTCCAACTGAAAGAATTGTGATTTTCATATTATCCTCCACTTATACTTATTAGAGTTATCCACAAGTTATCAACTTGTTCACAGTATTCCCTCTTATTGTACCAGTTTATATCCCCAATTTTTATAAAATATTAGTATTTACTCACAATTTCTGTGGAATAACTTGTTATTTTGTGGATAAGTATGTGTACAATGTGGGTATTTCTGTGTGTATTGTACCAACTCTGGATAACTATGAACAATTCAGTGGATAACTTCACGATAGTCTTAATCTATTTTATCCACTTATCCCTTATAAACATCGCTTTTAAGACCTTCTTCAATGACTTTTCCACAGAAAAAGACATAAAAAAAGAGCAAGACCTTCTTGTCTCGCTCTGTCTAAAATAACTATAACGTATATATTGGTGTCGCTTGTGCTTTATCTGTATCACACAATAAGACTTCTTTTTCAGTATCAATATCATGTTGATTTAACACTTGACCAACACTCATACGTGCTAAATCTTTCATATTATTATCTTGAGATAAATGAGATAAATAAATACGTTTCGTATTACCTGTAATCACATCAGTCATCGCTAAACCAGCATCTTCATTAGATACGTGTCCCATATCACCTAAAATACGTTGTTTTGTCTTCCAAGGATAACGACACATGCGTAACATATCCACATCATGGTTACTTTCAAAGATGAAGGCATCACTACCTTGAATCATACCTTTCATTCTGTCTGAAACATATCCAGTATCTGTTAAAATCGTAAACTTCTTATGATCATTATGGAAAATATAAAATTGTGGATCAATCGCATCATGTGACACGTTAAATGACTCTATATCAAACCCCGCAATAGATTGTGTTTCATAAGGATTGAATATGAACTTTTGATCCATTGGAATGCGACTATCTTTCTTTTCTATTGCTTTCCATGTATTTTCATTCGCATAAATAGGTAAGTTATATTTACGTGCTAACACGCCTAGACCTTTAATATGGTCAATGTGTTCATGTGTAACTAAAATACCATTTAAATCTTTGATGTTGCGGTCGATTTGGCCAAAAAGTTCTTCCATCTTCTTACCTGTTAGACCAACATCAACAAGAATACTTCCTTTTTCATTTTCTACATATGTGGCATTGCCCGTACTACCACTTGCTAATACACTCATGCGTATCAAGCGGCTCATCCTTTCTAATATAGCACTCATCCCTCTTAGTGACGTAAGAGTGCCTTCCGTATCATTTTTGTATTTTTCTTTATTAATTGATTAACTTTTTGATTTCAGTTATGTACTGAAACCACCCGTTCTTAAAATAGCTTATATTATACTATACCAATTATGACATTAATCTGCCAATACTCCGTTTATTAAACTACCGGTATATTGATAAATTAAATTTTTCCTATGAATTATTTAATTGATGAGACAGTAGTTCATCATACAAATAACCACATAAAAACTGCCTACAAAGTACAAACCTTTGTAGACAGTTAAACTTATATATTAATACGAAGTATTTATGGCGAAACTCCCGAGGGAACAGTACTAGTTGAAGACCTTAGAAATTCTCACAGATTTATCTGTGCAGTATTTCTGGCTGAAACTGTACCCTGGGAAAGGGAGCCCCTACAATACGAAGTATTACTTTTAAAGGTTCGCCTGAGCTAAAGCTCATGCATAAGAGCTGCTAAGTGCATAAGCACAAAGCAGCTCTAAGCGCTTTTCTACAGACCTTTTACTACTTATCTATAACTTTAGGGTTGGTACTTGTGGCTTCGACGTAGTATGTCTTAGTTTTGTCTTTGCCGTTATGTTTAACTTTGATTTCCCAGTTAGGTTGTAATAACTGAACGTTAGTTTCTTTAACAACTGAATAGTAGCCTAATCGTGCGTCAACTACTTCATCATGGCGTTTAAGATAGCGATTGAAGTATAGGGCTTCTATTGCTTTTCTCGGGCCTATTACTTGGCTTTTACTACTATTTGAACCTTTAGCTGCTTGAATATCATTCATCATTGTTTGTTTATAACTAGATGCTTTATGATCATTAATATTGAACTTCAATAGTGCTTTACTATTGTTCATTATAGGGTAGCCATTGTAAGTTTGTTCAAAAGTCATTGAATCAGAATTCATCTTACTCAACTGATAATTTTTACCACCAAATATATTGTCTTTCATATAATTCTTAATCTCTTTTAAATTATTATCACTCACATTGACTGTACTATCTATCTCACCATTAATTGTTTTTCCTGAATCAGATGTATTCAAACTTGAATGTTTTTTAGCATAACTTGAAAAGTTTTTAGACTGGGCAGTAATCTGTTGCATTTCTGTATCTTTCACATTTTTATTTAGAACGTCAGTGGGGACTTTGATCTCTTCTTGTTGGAAGTTAACACGATTATCACTTACCGCTTCATTAATCTGTGATTTGTTAACTTTATCTATATATATAGCAACTAAGAAGATGTTGACGAGAATAAATACGAAAATGAATAGTGTCTTTGTCAGTTTCCAGTTCATTTATTCTAGCCCCCCATCTTTAAATGCATACCATTTGCCGTCATATTCGACATACCATTGAGGCGTAAATTCGCTATTACGTTGTACTTCAATATCATCATTTTTAGGTCGGTCATCCATATTGTAACCGACTGCTATATTGGATACACGTTCAAAATCAATACTATTATTGTTAGCAAGTGCTGAGCGTACTGATTCGGCGCTTTGTAATGACTTTTTATCGCCGCTATTCAATATGACATCAGTTCTTAATAATGAGCGTTTGTAATCAAATACGCCTTTATCGCCCCATGTCACTTGAATTTCATTTAATTTTTGAGTGTTGAACGTAGGGTAACCATTTAAGAATCGTTGATAAGTTAATTCACCACTCATATTATCAGTGCTAAACAATCTATAATCTTCGTCTAAGAAACCACCGTGTCCATTGATAAATTCGAATGTACCACCAATTGTTTCTTCCATATTGGTAGAGCTTTTCTCATCTTCGGACAAGTTTCTATAATGGTATTTCTCACTTTTATCGTTATAGTTAGCAACACCTGTATTATTATTGTACGTCGTCAAGCCACTTTGAGAACTACGGACGATAGTTGAATCGTTAAATAATACAGAGTTCATTTTTTCTACATTAATCGTATTAAATACCATACGATAACACTTGAGGTCTTTAGGCTTATCTGGCGCAAAAATATGTGTTGCTTTATCAATCGTATCTTTATTGGTGATGATTTCTGTATACTTTTGCATTTCTGAGCTAAGATTTTTTAATGATTGATTCACATCTTTGCCTTTAACAGATGTTTTCATCTTCACAACTTGATGTCTATCTTTACTAATCGCATATAATATCACATGACCTTCTTGATCTTGATCAATCAGTAGTCGATTAAAGTTAAAATGATTAGGTGTCTTAGCATCTATGTTTAATACTTGGCTTAAGTAAGTTGATAACGGTAAATCATATGTGAAATCAAGAACGATAAAGTTATCACTTAATTCAGGAATAATTAAGTTATGATTTCGTTTTAAATGTTGTACTGAATCAACATTTTTATCTTTTAATGGGCTTAAAATTTGAGATACTGCATGACCTGTTGCTGGCATACCTTTTGTTTTTTCGCCATTAGATTGAACGATTTGAAATGGTGTGATGGTTTTATCCATTTTCGCACTCATTGGTTTTCCAATAGGTTTAGAATTATCTTTCTTATTATCTGATGACGTACTATCAGCATTTGATAGATCAGGTGAGAAGTTCCATACCATGTAGGTTAAGACGATACTCATTAATACAAGTAGTATCAGGATAATCGTTTTGATGTATTCTTTACTATTCATCCCAATCACCATCTTCAATAATTTCACATGGTAGGGTAATGAAGATAGATGTACCTTGTCCTTCGACACTATTTGCCCAAATACGGCCATTATGTGCCTCAACAATCTCTTTAGAAATTGCTAAACCAAGACCTGTACCGCCCATTTTACGTGTACGTGCTTTGTCGACACGGTAGAATCTATCAAAGATTTTATCTACTTTATTAATAGGAATACCGATACCATTATCTTTGATACGAATCGTCATTCTATTGTAAAGTGCATTTTGTTTCACGTGGAACTCAACGCGTTTATCACCACGAGAATATTTCATTGCATTCGTAATGACGTTATCAAATACTTGTGTCATCTTATCTGGATCTATTTCAGCAAAAATAGTTTGCTGTGGAATTTCGCGTACGAAAGTTGTATCTTTAGCAGACATTTCATGTCGATTAATAATTTTATTAATAAACATGTTAAAGTCGACGATTTCTTTTGTAATTTGATCTGATTCATTATCCATTTTAGATAATTGTAATAAATCATTAACGAGTCGAATCATACGTTCAGTTTCTTCACGTGTAACGGATAAGAATTGTGGTGCTAAATCATCGTCTTTCCAAGCACCTTCTTCTAGTGCTTCGATATAACTATTCATAGATGTTAATGGAGTACGAAGTTCGTGAGACACGTTAGCAACGAACTCACGACGTTCACGTTCTACTTGTTGTTGTTCTGTTACATCATGTAATACGGCAATGTAACCTGTCACAAAGCCTGTTTCTTGCACAATCGTACTGAAGTTAACACGTGCAATGATACCTTCTTCTTCATTAATGTCTAATAAGAAACTATCGTTATTTTCATTAATTTCTTCTAGTGAGAATTCTTCTTCTAAGCTTAAAACACTTAACATATAGTAGCCGATAAGATCTTCTTTAGCCATACCCAGCATTTTAAGTGCCATATCATTGGCGATACGTACACGACCACGTCTATCAGTGGCTAAGATACCGTCACTCATATGTGTGATAACGGAGTCTAGACGGCGTTTCTCACTTTCTGTATTCGCTTGTGCTTCTTGAACTCGTTTGGATAAATTATTGAATGCGAGCGCAAGTTCACCGATTTCGTCATTACCATAAATTTTAACACGTTGGGTATAGTTACCTTTAGACATCTCAACTGTCTGGTTACGCATATCGGTAATCGGTTTGGTTATCGTTCGTGCAATAAAGAAACCGAGTATGACGGTAATAAATAACGAAATAGCGGTACCTACAATAAAGATTTGATTAATATTATTCAGTTGATTGTATACGTCATTAATTTTCGATTCTATGTAAATATTGCCTATCGTTTGTTTATCAGCTTTAACAGGTATGTTATATACCCAAACCCTTTCTTTACCATTACCATAGTCTTTCAATACCATATGGTTATTACTTTGACCTAGTGATAATGCCTTTTGAACAGAGCTATCGTTTGCCTTTTGATTGATAAGATCGCGGTTAGACTGCTTCGTCGTCGCCATAATAATTTGATCTTTGTCTATAAAACGAATTTCACCAATTTCTTGACGGTTGGCATACTCACTCAAAAGATTTTGAATATCTTTCTGAGCGTTAACCGAACCTTTTTCGTTATAAACTTTCTCAATGCTTACATCTAATTGTTTCGCATATTGCGTAATATTCTTTTTAAAGTTATCTAATAATTCCTTTTCCAAACTATTAGTAAAATACAAACCAATAATTTGCATACCAATAATAATCAGTAAGACATATACAATGACTAGTTTCGTGTGAAGGGATTGGAGTTGTTTAAGCCACTTCATTCGACTGAACCTCTAATCATGTTGTTGGAGGAAGTATCCAACGCCTCTACGTGTCACAATATATTCAGGGTGTGATGGATCATCTTCAATTTTTTCACGTAAACGACGAATCGTTACGTCCACTGTACGTACATCTCCAAAATAATCATAGCCCCACACAGTTTGTAATAAATGTTCACGTGTCATTACTTGACCCATATGTTTAGAAAGGTAATGGAACAACTCAAATTCACGGTGTGTTAACTCGATGTCATCACCACGTTTTTTAATAGAATATGCGTCTGGATAAATGACGATATCTTTAATTGAAATTTCGTTTGTTGCATCATTCACTTCTTGTGCTGGTTGAGAATAATGACGACGTAAGTTTGCTTTCACACGGGCAATTAATTCACGTGTACTAAATGGTTTCGTCACATAGTCATCCGCACCTAATTCTAATCCTAAAACTTTATCAATTTCAGAATCTTTTGCAGTTAACATAATGATTGGCATTTCGTATTTCTTACGTACTTCACGACAAACTTCCATGCCGTCTCTACCTGGTAACATGATATCTAATAGAACGATGTCTGGTTCTTCATCATAAATTAAATCTACTGCGTCGTTACCATCGTACGCGCAAAATACATCATATCCTTCTTTTTTAAGATTAAATTCTAAAATATCAGCAATTGGTTTTTCATCGTCGACTACCACAACTTTTCTAGCCATATATATAAACCTCATTTCTCAAAGTATAATTCTACCGTTCAACTTAGCTTCATTCGTAACGTTTGAGACCTTTCTCACGACTCAAACTATTGTGCATTGAGAGCACAGTAACTACTATATAATTTACCATTTATGAACGGTTAATTCTATTTTTGTATAAAAAATTATAGAATAATATTATATATAAGTTTACCACCAAAATTGTATATCACAAAATAAGTTGAACACTTTCAGTAACCTTTAAAAACTAAATGATATCTATTTCATTATTTTGTAATATAAAAATTTAGTATAAAAGTGATTAATTCAATGTTTTACATTTCTTTAGTTGCAGTGAAAGGATAAATGTTAAATTTCGATTGCCTATTGTCATAGAGTTGTAAAATGAGTGAATCGTAGCATGATGTGGTGGGAGATTAATTCATTTATCTATAATGAAGAATGATGTGCAGTGTTATAGAGTAGAATGACGAATAAGTTGATGAACGACTTTGCTAATCAATAAAAATAGACAAAAAAATGCCTACCCTCTTGGGTAGGCAATACGGTCTCGACGGGAATCGAACCCGCGATCTCCTGCGTGACAGGCAGGCGTGTTAACCGCTACACTACGAGACCTAAAAAATGGTGACTCCTACGGGACTCGAACCCGTGTTACCGCCGTGAAAGGGCGGTGTCTTAACCGCTTGACCAAGGAGCCGTTCTTAAGCACAAGATAGATTATAGCATAGCCGTTATTTACATGACAAGCTATTTTTTTACATAAATATAACATTATTTTTGAAATGTTAATAAAGGAGAAATATTGCTATAAAAGTGACGATAGACTTATGATTATTTGAAAATGACTTACTTGAATTGAATATGTGTATATACAATGGCATTGAATTGAAATGATTTAAACATGCTCCCTCATTACCACAAATTTTAATTGTTTATTTAAACAAGAAAAAACCGATTCGCTTTTATGGACGAATCGGTTTTTTTCAAAATATTAGAGTATAAAATTTATTGTTGTCTAACTTTTACCATAATTTTTCTAATAGGTTTGTTTGCTCACGGTCTGGACCAACTGAGAAGATTGAAATGTGTACGCCACATAATTCAGAAATACGTTCTAAATATTTACGTGCATTTTCAGGTAATTCTTCTAAACTGCGACAACCCGTAATATTTTCTGTCCAACCTGGTAACTCTTCGAAGATTGGTTTACAACGTTGTAATTGATCTAGGTTTGCAGGATATTCAGTAATTTTTTCACCGTCTAATTCATAAGCAGTACAAATTTTAACTGTATCTAAACCTGTTAAAACGTCAATTGAGTTGATAGATAAGTCTGTGATACCACTTACACGACGTGAATGACGTAATACTACTGAGTCGAACCAACCTACACGACGAGGACGTCCTGTTGTTGTACCATATTCACGACCAACTTCTCTAATATGATGTCCATCTTCATCAAATAATTCAGTAGGGAATGGGCCATCACCAACACGTGATGTATATGCTTTACAAACACCAATTACTTTAGACACGTAAGTTGGACCTACACCTGTACCTACAGTTACGTTACCTGCTACTGGGTTACTTGAAGTTACGAATGGGTATGTACCATGGTCGATATCTAACATAACACCTTGTGCACCTTCGAATAATACTTTCTCATCCGCAACAAATGCATCATCTAATATTTTAGGTGTATCTGTAACGAATTCTTTTAAACGTTGACCTGCAGCGTAATATTCTTCAAACATATCTTCAAAGCTAGGGCAAGTTTCGTTAAACATACCTTTGAAATATGCTGATTTATATGCAATATTTTCTTTTAGACGTCTTTCGAAAGTTTCTTTTTCCATTAGGTCTCCCATACGGATACCAATTCGTTGTGCTTTATCTACGTATGCTGGGCCGATACCTTTTTTCGTTGTACCGATTTTATTATCACCACGAAGACGCTCTTCAAATTCGTCTTGTGCGATATGATAAGGTAAAATCACTTGCGCGCGGTTTGAAATACGTAAGTTATCTGTTGAGATACCACGTTCATTTAAACCGTCTAATTCTTTAAGTAATGCAACTGGATCTACAACTACACCATTACCGATTACTGCTAATTTATCTTTATAAAAGATACCTGATGGTACTAAATGTAATTTATATGTTTCTCCACCAAATTGAATGGTATGTCCTGCGTTATTACCACCTGAAAAACGTGCAATAACATCTGCTTGCTCTGCTAAGAAATCAGTAATTTTACCTTTACCTTCGTCTCCCCATTGAGTCCCAACTACTACGATTGATGACATATGAGCACCTCCAAATTTTTCTCATTTAACCATGAAGTATTTTACCAATATAAATACCATATTGCAAATAAAAATCGAACATTAATTTTGGGCAACATGATTTACCTTTTAAGAAAACATATAACCTTCAAAAGTCTGTTAAACCCTTCAAGCAAAGTATTTTAGAGTAATTAACTAAAAATTAATATACAAACTTATTCATAATATCAAGCTAAAAGACAAAATAAAAACCGTACAATAAAACTAAAATTAATTTTATTGTACGGAAATTTATTCGTAATATTTTTATCCCATTTCTGCATGAGCATAATCAATATCAGTAAATTTATTATATTGTTTCATGAAGTGTAGTTTCACGGTACCGGTTGGGCCGTTACGTTGTTTAGCGATGATGATTTCAATTTCACCATTATCATCATTAGTTTGTGGTTCAAAACTTGAATCATCGTCATCATCCTCATCTTCACCACGATTATAATAATCATCACGGTATAAGAAAGCGACGATATCAGCATCTTGCTCGATAGAACCTGATTCACGAATATCACTCATCATTGGTCGTTTATCTTGTCGTTGTTCCACACCACGTGATAACTGACTCAATGCGATAACTGGACATTCTAATTCACGAGCAATAGCTTTAAGCGTACGTGAGATTTCAGATACTTCTTGTTGACGGTTGTCTGAGAATCTTGAACCACTACCTTGTATTAATTGAAGATAGTCAATCACAATCATATCTAAACCGTGTTCTTGTTTAAGGCGACGGCATTTAGAACGTATATCATTGATTCGAATACCTGGCGTGTCATCGATAAATATTTTAGTTCGGGATAACTTACCGACTGCAATAGTAAATCTGTTCCAGTCTTCTTCCGTCATAGTACCAGTTCTCAAACGGTTAGAGTCGACATTACCTGAACTACAAATCATACGTGTAGCTAATTGGTCTGCCCCCATCTCTAGTGAGAAGATTCCAACAGTATATAAATCTTCATGTGTCGCTACCTTTTGTGCAATATTAAGCGCGAAGGCAGTCTTACCTACAGATGGACGTGCCGCTAATATAATCAAATCATTTCGGTTAAATCCTGCTGTCATTTGGTCTAAATCACGGTAGCCTGTTGGTATACCTGGTGTTTGACCACTATTTTGATCGAGTTCTTCCGCAGTTTCATACACTTTACCTAATACGTCTCTAATATCTTGAAAGCCATCACTCTCACGTGTGGATGACAGTTCTAAAATACGTCGTTCCGCATCACTTAAAATAGTATCTAATTCTAATTCATCATTATATCCATCATTAGCAATACTATCTGCAGTTTGAATTAACTTACGTTTAAGCGCGTGTTTGAATACGATATCCGTATAATACTGAACGTTTCTTGTAGTAGGTACGTTTGTAGATAATTCTGCAAGATATTGCGGACCACCCGCTTCACTTAAACTTCCTTCAGTTGTAAGTTGATCCATCAACGTCACAACATCAATTTCTTTGTTATCTTCATTTAAGTGCATCATCGCACGGAAAATGTGTTGATGGGCGCCTCTATAAAATGACTCAGGAAGTAACACTTCCTGAGTTGTATTAATCAATTCTGGATCAATAATAATGGCACCTAAGACAGATTGTTCGGCTTCGTTGCTATGTGGCATTTGATTTTGCTCGTACATATTATCCATTATTGATCACACCTCTATTTCAATCCATCTTATTGTTCTACTGTATGCACACGAATTGTACCTTCAACTTCTTTGTCTAATTTAACAGGTACGTTTGTATAACCTAAAGTGTGGATACCTTGTGGTAAATCCATTTTACGTTTATCAAGTTTAATATCATGTTGATCTTTAAGTGCTTGCGCAATTTGTTTCGTACTTACTGAACCAAATAATTTGCCGCCTTCACCAGTTTTAGCAGATACTTCAACTTCGATATTTGCTAATTTTTCTTTTAATGCTTTAGCATCTTCAATCTCTTGTTTTCTATCTGCTTCAGCACGTTTATTTTGTTGTTCTAATTGTTTTAAGTTACCAGGAGTCGCTTCTACAGCGTAATTATTTTTTAATAAGAAATTATTTGCATAACCTACTGGTACATCTTTAACTTCGCCTTTTTTACCTTTACCTTTAACATCTTGTGTAAAAATTACTTTCATGCGTTTTCACTCCTACTCATTTGTTCTGTTATAGCTTGTTGTAATTGTGCGATAGCCTCTTCAACTGAGACGCCTTTTAATTGAGTCGCTGCGTTAGTTAAGTGTCCACCGCCACCTAAGGCTTCCATAGTTAACTGAACGTTAACAGCACCTAATGAACGGGCAGATATACCAACTAAATTATCTTCACGTTTCGCGACTACATAAGAAGCTTCTATACCTTCTAAACTTAACAACTCATCGGCTGCTTGTGCAACTGTAACAGGATGATAAATCTTATCGTCAGATCCATGGGCAATTGCAACGCCATTATCTTGTACTTCTACTGTTCTAATTAATTCAGAACGATTAATGTACGTATCGACATCATCTTTTAAGAAGTGTTGCGTTAAGATTGTATCTGCACCATGAGCACGTAAATAGCTTGCCGCATCAAACGTTCTTGAACCTGTACGTAATGTGAAGTTACGTGTATCGACAATAATACCAGCATACATTACTGTTGATTCAAGTCTTGTTAAGCGTTGTTCTGTTGGTTGATATTCTAATAACTCTGTTACAAGTTCTGCTGTTGAACTTGCGTAAGGTTCCATATATACCAATAAAGGATTAGAAATAAAGCTTTCGCCTCGTCTATGGTGATCAATGACTACTTTACGGTTAGCTTTGTTTAATACATTTTCATCTAAGACCATTTCTGGTTTATGTGTATCAACGACAACGACTGTTGTTTTCGAAGTCATCATGTCCCATGCATCATCGGACGTAATGAAACGTTCTTTAAGTTCTGGTTTCTTATCAATTTCATCCATAACACGACGCAATGTTGGGTCGATATCTGATTCATTTAACACAACATATGATTCTAAGTTATTCATTAATGCAAATCTAGATACACCGATTGCTGCGCCTATAGCGTCTAAGTCTGGTCGTTTATGTCCCATAACGATAACTTTATCGCCTTCAGTTAAGATATCTTTTAATGCATGTGAGATAACTCGTGCTCTTACGCGTGTACGTTTTTCCATTGGGTCAGTCTTACCACCATAGAAACGCACGTTACCATTCATATTTTTAATAGCAACTTGGTCACCACCACGGCCTAATGCTAAGTCTAAGCCTGATTGTGATAATTCACCAAGGTCAATAAGATTTTCAGTACCTTCACCAACACCTATACTTAATGTAAGTTGGGCGCGGTAGCCGACACTTTTTTCACGTAATTGACTTAGAATATTGAAATTTGAGTTTTCAATTTCTGCTAAAATCTTTTGGTTTAAATATGCTACGAATTGATCTGAATTATAACGTTTAAAGAAGATACCATATTCTGAAGTCCATCTGCTGATTACTCGTGTAACCATAGAGTTAATTTCAGAACGTTGTGTATCGTTCATATTTTGCGTGATTTCATCGTAGTTATCTAAGAATAATGTCATGATAATTGGTTTAGAATCTTCATATAACTGATTAGTTTGTACCTCTTCTGTAATATTAAAGAAGTATAAACAATGTTCATTATCAGAATAACGTACTCTGAAATGATAATTTTCGTGTTCAATTTCAATTTCTTGAACTTTCTCTAATTGCTTTAAAATATTGGGAAATACTTCATTAACCGATTCTGAAATCACGTTTGTTGTTAGATGTTCAGACATAAATTGGTTAACCCATTCAATATGGTCATTTTCATCTAATACAATCATCCCGATTGGCAAGTGTTTAATTGCCTTATTACTACTCGTTGTAATATGGCCACTTAAATCATCCACGTAATTGTCCATTTTCATAAAAGCTTGTCTCAACAAGAATCCACTAGCAATTAACATCACTAGTAGTACCCCTGCCGCTATACCTGCGATAATTTGGTTAAATATAAACCAAACGATGACTAAAGCAATGGCTGTTAATGCCATTACAATAAAAGGTATGAGCAAAGCTTTTTTAGTGGATTGACGGTTCATTTTTCCACCTCTCATCACTTTTTATTATTATTGTTATTCATTAGTTGTTTTAAATTAATACATAAATCAATGACACCAATTAATCCTACAATGTGTGTCATAGGTGTTAATAATGTTCCTAAAATCATTAATATAACTGTTACTACATTCGGTAATCGTTTCGCTTTCCCGAAGAAATGAATGACGCTCATCCCTTGAATGTACATCACTAATGATAACACAACTTCAAAGTTCAAAACGATACTCTGGAAAGTATTTGGTTGAGTCGCAAACATCACGCAAATTAAATCAATAATATAGATTGTTAATAGCGTACGATTCATTTGCCAAGCAAATAATGGCTTGAATATAGGCGTCGCTACTTTGAATTTACGTAGGATTGGAAATGTTATAATCAGATTAATTAAAACGATAAGGAAAACGATAATAATGAGATAACTTGGGAGTTGGACCGTCATTTTGCGGATGCTTTCTTCAAGCATCTGTCTATAATCAGCATTTGCTCCACTTGTTAATAAAACGTTATGTACGGTTTCTTTAACAGGGTTAACTAATGCGGTTGCTCTTGGTATTTTTTCAAATACTTGTAATAACATGAATCCTATCAATGTCATTAAGCTTAGAGATACCGTTGTTACATATAAAATTCTTTCTTTTGTTGCTCTTTCCTTAAGTAATTGTCCAATGATTAAACTTGTTAAAATCACTAGAACCATGATACTTAAGACGAATGTATTACCTAATAAGGTTGTAATTATAACTGTTACTAAAGCACTAATTCCAAATGATTGAATAGATTTATTCCATAACACGACACCTGGGATTGTTGCAAATAAACATAAAATTAAGCCGAGAATAGGTAATACATGTGTTACTAAAGCTACTATCGCTAATACTAAAGTCCCTATAATAGTTGCTTTAGGTTGTATTTTTGAAAACACACACGCCACTCCCATACTTTTTTTGACTATAACTACTATTTTAACCTCTTTGAAAAAAATAAACAATAAAGTACTATAGTCATTTACGAAGGGTGATTTCTCGCATGCTTCCTATTAAAAATATTTATTCTAATTACTACTTCAAGTTAGTTAACTAACGTCTTATTTGTTTTAAATTTAAAAAGTAATATAGATTAGGTGCCCAAGTTTCAAAGTTTAGTAAAAAGCCATCATGTCCAATATTATCTGGTACGAAAATGTGACGATGATATTTAAATCGTTGCCCCGCAGCTAACACTTGATCGTCAGGGTATAATAAATCATCAATAAATCCCATTGTTAAGACTTTAGTATCTAGTGATTTGAACACTTCATCAACATCATCTCTACCTCTATCAATATTATGACTATCTAAGACATCTAGCAGTGTTAAATAGCATGATAAATCAAATGATTCTTTGAATTTATCTCCTTGATGTTGTTGGTAATTGACAACTTCTTCTGGAGTGAATCGCTGATCATAACTTTTCGAAGAACGATAGGTTAAGAATCCTAATTGACGAGCAATACTTAAACCTTCCTTGCCTCCGATATGAATGGCTTGTCTTGCAATTTCATTAAATGCTCGACTATATGATGACGTTTTTTCAGTAGCGGCTAGTATGACCGCTTTATTCACAGGAAAACGTTGATTATAAAGAAATTCTAACGCTTGCATACCACCTAAGCTTCCACCAATCAATATATCAATTTTATTAAATCCTAATGCTGCCATCCCTTTTTCAAGGGCACGAACTATATCTCTTAATGTTAAATGATTAGGAAAGTGCTTATCGTTAAATTTTGAACTTGAACCAAACGGACTGCCAATGACGTTAAATGTTAAAAATTGATAATCATTAATTGGCATATATCCACCATCAATAATTTCACGCCACCAACCTGGATTGTCATTAGTACCATATGTTAAATGATTACCAGTTAGCGCATGACAGACCAGTACTAATGGTTGTCCAGGATAACCTACATGTTCATATCTTAGTTTCAAATCTTGTATTGTTTCTCCTGACTCAGTCGTGAATTCGCCTAAATGTAATGTATCAACAATATAATTCGACATATATCAATCCATCCTCCTTTAAATAAAAAAGCTTCTTACTCTTTGAAAAGTAAGAAGCAGTTCAGTACTTATCATTCGAGTAATCGTTGGTTTTAGCACCGTACTCTTAATATTTGTAGCCGGTTGCTGAAGCGTCTACGGGCCAAGTCCCTCAACTTCTCTGAATAAGGTTTTATGATTAAGTTTTTAAGAAAAACGATAATTATCAAAATATTCTAATTACTTAAAGTTTAACTAACTCGAATTTGAAATTCAATATGATACGAAGGAAATGTTAAATAAAATATCTTAAAATCGCTATAAAGGCAATACCACCTAAAATAGTCCAAGTTAGACTTCTCGTTAAAATTGCTAAAAGTACTGTAGGTATAAGAGCAATAATGAATGGAATATTTAAAGTGTATCCTACACTACCCTCATGTTGTTGAATGATGCCGTCTAAAACGAGTGCTGTAAAAAGTGTAATAGGAATAAATGAAAGCCATCGTATCACAACATCTGGCAAACTAACTCGTGAAATCATCATAAATGGAATAATTCTAACCAATAGTGTAACTACACCACATAATATGATTACAACTAACATATGCGTATCTGTCATCATCTATCCATCACCACCCCAAGTACAGAAGCGACCACTGCTGAAATAATAATCGCTACATATGATGGCATAACAAAGCTTAACGCTAGCATCATCACAATAACGAATAAAATTAAAACAAGATAAATATTAATTTTAGATTTCTTAACCGATTCAAATTGAGCGATACCTAAGAAGACGAACATAGCAGTAATAGCAAAGTCTAATCCTAACATTTCTGGGTTTGAAATATATTTTCCAAAGAGCGCCCCAACCACACATGAAAATGTCCAAAATAAATATGCAGTAATATTTAATCCATGTAACCATCGATCATTAATTGATTCTCCCTTTAAATACGGCGTGATGGCAACACCAAATGTTTCATCGGTTACGAGTGACCCTAAACCAACTCTATTCCATAAACTATAAGATTTATAATTGGGCGCTAAAGTCATACTCAATAGAAACATGCGTGAATTCACAATAAATGTTGTTAATACTATCGCAGTTATAGGTGTACCTGCAATTACTAAAGCACAAATAATAAATTGAGCAGCACCTGCATAAATAATTAAACAAAGTAAAATAATTTCTAACAAACTAAACTTTTGAGATGCGGCAACAATTCCAAACGAAATACCTACGCCTGCATATCCAAATAAAGTTGGAATACATTCTTTCACGCCTTGTCTAAATGTGAGATGTGTCATATATGTATGTGTCGCCCCCTTTTTCATTCTATTTATAAGATCGTAAATAATAAATTCAAGTCTAATATACAATTCACAAAACGGCAATATTTTTAGACTACTGTATGTGTGACGTTAGACAAACTTCCGTTTAAAATCGTTGTCATTACAACGTTTAATATATGACAGAATTTTCAATAAATATTTAGACTTACCTACATATAATTACGGATATTTATTAATTTAATGCTCCCCCTACCCCACTTCATATATAAAATGGCATAAAAAAATACGTGACAATGATGGCTCTTCATTACCACGCATGTTTACTATTTATTCGCAAACAATCTTATTATTTAGTTGGCTTTTGAATGTGAGTTTTACCACCCATGAATGGTACTAAGGCTTCAGGGATTGTTACAGTACCATCTTCATTTTGGTAGTTCTCAACGATTGCTGCGAATGTACGACCTACAGCTAAACCACTACCATTTAACGTATGCGCTAATTCAGGTTTAGCTGCATTATCACGTTTGAAACGGATATTTGCACGACGTGCTTGGAAATCAGTACAGTTTGAGCAAGAACTAATTTCTTTGTAATCATTGTAGCTTGGTAACCATACTTCTAAGTCATATGTTTTACTAGCACTGAATCCGATATCTCCAGTACAAAGAATCACACGACGGTATGGTAAACCTAATTCTTCTAAGATAGCTTCAGCGTTTGATGTCATTTCTTCTAAAGCATCCCAAGAATCTTCAGGTTTTTCGAAACGTACCATTTCAACTTTATCGAATTGGTGTAAACGAATTAAACCTCTTGTATCTCTACCAGCTGAACCCGCTTCACTACGGAAACATGCAGATTGTCCAGTGAATTTTTCAGGTAATACGCCTGGTTGAATAATTTCATCACGGTAGAAGTTAGTTAAAGGTACTTCAGCAGTTGGGATTGTGTATAATCCTTCTTTTTCTACTTTAAATAAGTCTTCTTCGAATTTAGGTAATTGTCCTGTACCAAACATAGTATCAGAGTTAACTAATTGAGGAACCATCATTTCAGTGTAACCATGTTGAGTTGTATGTTTAGTAATCATATAGTTCATTAAAGCACGTTCTAATTGTGCGCCATCTCTTGTTAAGTATACGAAACGTGCACCAGAGATTTTAGCAGCACGATCAAAATCAGCCATTTTAAGATCTTCTACGATATCCCAGTGAGCTTTAGCTTCAAAATCAAATTCACGTGGTGTACCCCATTTTTTAACTTCAATATTTTCTTCATCTGAATCACCTTGAGGTACATCATCATTGATAAGGTTAGGAATACGGACAAGAATATCAGTCATTTTATTATCAATTTCATTTAATTGTGTATCATATTCTTTAATATCATCACCTAATTGACGCATTTCAGCAATAACGTCATCAGCGTTTTCTTTATTACGTTTCTTCTGAGCAATTTCTTCACTTACTTTATTACGTTGTGCTTTCATTTCTTCTGTCTTGCTAATTAAAGTACGACGTTTTTCGTCTAATTCTAATACTTCATCGACTACTTTAGGGTCGTCTCCTCTTAATTCAATTTTGCTCTTAACTCTATCTGGCTCAGTTCTAAAAAGTTTAATATCTAACATGAAACCTTCATCCTTTCCCATTTCCTATAATTTATATTTAGCGTGACAATTATGTATAAAAGCATACAAAAAGACCACGCCCCAACAAGGGACGTGGTCTACGCGTTGCCACCCTATTTAACAAACAAAGAAAATATCTAACAAAGATATTACTTTATCTGCACTTAACTAAAATAACGGTTATTCACCGGTTGTTCACTATATGTAGGTAGATTCACATTAAAGTGGATTACTTGTTCTCACTAACCACAAGCTCTCTGAAATCCATCATTAATACTACTTGGCCTACGAACAATGTTTTATTAACTTACTCACAATATAGCAAAGTTTTTTGTAATTTTCAAGTTATTTTAAAATTCAATAATTTTATTTAACTGATCTTAATGATATGCACTATCTTTTAGATACTGGGATACAGCTTCTATGTCTTTATGGAATTGTCTGTCTTGTTTAATAGATGGCACAATATTTCTAAATTCGTCATATTTAGCACGTGTTTTTGGTGATAATCCTTCTATACCTTTAAGTTCGACAGCTTGTAAGGCAATAATACATTCAATTGCAATAACTCTTCTCGCATTTTCAATCATTTGATAACCATGTCTTGAGGCGATAGTTCCCATTGAAACATGGTCTTCTTGGTTAGCTGAAGAAGGGATAGAATCTACACTTGCTGGATGAGTTAATGTTTTATTTTCTGAAACTAAACTTGCTGCTGCATATTGCATAATCATCGCACCACTTTGTAATCCAGGCTCTGGACTTAAAAATGCTGGTAAATCTCCATTAAGTTGTGGATTAACTAAACGTTCAACACGTCGCTCAGAAACGTTTGCTAGTTCGCTCACACCTAGTTTTAAATGATCTAAAGCAAATGCAATCGGTTGGCCATGGAAATTACCTCCAGAAATAACTGTAGTTTCACCATCTTCTTCAAATATAAGAGGATTATCATTAGCGGCATTCATTTCAAACTCTAACTTTTCTTTTACATAATTAAACACTTGATAGCTAGCGCCATGAATTTGTGGAATGCAACGTAAAGAGTATGCATCTTGAACGCGAATTTCAGCTTGTCTTGTCGTTAATTGAGAATCTGATAACCAGTCACTCATACGTGCAGCTACATCAACCTGTTCTTGACTATTTCTAACGGTATGCACTCTATGGTCATATGCATCAATGATACCGTTTAATGCTTGGTGCGTTAATGAAGCAACCCATTCTGCTTGGTATCCTAAATCTTCCGCTTCTATATAGTTGATAACGCCTTGAGCTGTCATAGCTTGTGTTCCATTGATTAAAGCTAATCCTTCTTTTGCTTGTAAATGTAATGGTGTTCTTCCTAATTCATTTAAGACATACCGATTGTCTACTTCTTCATTTTTATAATATACAAGACCTTCACCGATAAGCGCTAACGCTAAATGAGATAAAGGCGCTAAGTCACCAGAAGCTCCTAATGAACCTTGTTGCGGAATCACAGGTATAATGCGTTCATTGATAAAATATTGTAATTGATCAACTAATTCTAATGTTACACCGGAATGTCCTTTCAATAATGTATTTAAACGTAAAATCATCATAACAAGCGATACTTCTTCAGAGAAGGGTTCACCCATACCACATGCATGTGAACGTATTAAATTGACTTGTAAATCATTATATTGCGTAGAATCAATACGCACATCACTAAATAGACCGAAACCAGTTGTAATACCATAAATCGTTTCATTATTATTAATAATTCCTTCTACTACACTTCTACTTTTTTTAACTCTTTCTAATGCTTCTTCTGTAATTTCAATTTTTAAATCTTGGTGTAATAATTGTTTGATATCTTCAATCGTTAAAGCATCTCCATTTAAAAATAAAGTCATAGAAACAGCTCCCTTTTTGTAGAATTAAAACTTCTATCAGTAAAAAGTATACGTTTTCATTTTTACATAAACAATACCTTTTATAATTTTTGTATTACATTACCAATTTAATTATTTAATACGCTAAAATATTTTAATTTTGGTGTATGAGGTAGACTGTGATATTTCTTAAATACCTATTGACGAAAGTCTATTACAGGTATAGTATTTTCTATTGTATTTGAAATGAGTAAGCCTTTTTCATAAGTAAATGTATTAGGCTACAACTATATATTAATTAAAAATTTGAACCCGGTAAGTACTGTTAAATCAAATAGATAATACCGGTAAAAGGAGGTTTAGGTAGATGGAAACTTTAGATACGGTTAATATCCCCAAAAGAAAAGAAGATACTCATAAAGGCGATTACGGTAAAATTCTATTAATTGGTGGCTCTGCCAATTTAGGCGGTGCAATTATGTTAGCGGCACGTGCATGTGTATTTAGTGGTAGTGGATTAATCACTGTTGCGACGCATCCAACAAACCATGCAGCATTACATTCTAGATGTCCAGAAGCCATGGTAATTGATATTAATGACACTAAGATGCTTACTAAAATGATAGAAATGACTGATAGTATCTTAATTGGTCCAGGACTTGGCGTAGACTTTAAAGGGAATAATGCGATTACTTTCCTACTACAAAATATTCAACCTCATCAGAATTTAATCGTCGATGGTGATGCAATTACTATCTTTAGTAAACTTAAACCTCAATTACCATCATGTCGTGTTATCTTCACGCCTCATCAAAAGGAATGGGAACGATTAAGTGGTATTCCAATTGATGAACAAACATATGAACGTAACCGTGAAGCGGTAAATCAATTAGGAGCTACAGTGGTACTTAAAAAGCATGGTACTGAGATATTCTTTAGAAATGAAGATTATAAATTAGCTATCGGTAGTCCAGCAATGGCTACTGGTGGTATGGGTGATACACTAGCTGGTATGATTACTAGTTTTGTAGGACAATTTGATAGTATTAAAGAAGCGGTAATGAGTGCCACATATACACATAGTTATATTGGCGAAAAGTTATCAGAAAAGATGTATGTGGTACCACCATCTCGTTTAATTAATGAAATCCCATTTGCTATGAAGCAATTAGAAGAATAGGATATAAGATATTTCTTAAAGTCCTATTTCAATCATATATAACACAAAATAAGACTTCCCTTATTATAGGGAAGTCTTATTTTTAGTCTATATTTTAATTTTATTCTTCTTCATTATCTTCGTCTGAATCATTTTCAATGTCTTCATTGACACGATCCATAAAGTCTTGTCTTACATCGATACGTTCATCGTTATCTGAATTATCTTGTTCTTCGTCAGTAACTTCTGTTTGAATAGCTTGACCAGGTGCGCCACCTTCAATGACTTCTTCATTGCTAGGTCCAGTTTGATCATTTTGAGTACTTTCTTCGTTCTCATCTTCTACATCTGCTTCGTCTTCTTGTTTTACTTTAGCAACTGTAGAAACGAATTGTTCGTTACCTAAACGCATAAGTCTAACACCCTGTGCAGAACGTCCATTTTGAGAAATATCATGTACATCAAGACGAATGATCACACCTGCGTTTGTTACAACCATTAAGTCTTCTTCACCTGTTACTGTAGTAATACATACGATATTACCATTACGTTCTGTAATCGTTGCAGTTTTAATACCTTTACCACCACGATTAGATAATCGGTATTCACTAACTGGTGTACGTTTACCGTAACCATTTTCAGTAACAACTAACACTTCGTCTTCGCTATTAGCATGAGCAACATCTAAGCCAACAACTTCATCACCTTCACGTAAGGTAATACCTTTCACACCTGCTGCTGTACGACCAAGTGGACGTAACGCTTTTTCAGAGAAGCGAATTAATGATGCATGTGCTGTACCGATGAGGATATCTTCTTCACCATCTGTCAGTCTAACCGCAATTAACTCATCATCTTCTTTAAAGTTAATCGCAATTTTACCGTTTTTGTTAATACGAGAGAAATTACTTAATGATGAACGTTTAACGATACCTTTACGTGTAGCAAACACTAAGTAGTTATCTTCTCTTTCTAGGTCTTTAACAGCTATCATTGTACTAATACTTTCATCATTTTCAAGTTCAATGGCATTCACAATTGGAATACCTTTAGATTGACGAGAAAGTTCTGGTACTTCATAGCCTTTAAGTTTGTATACGCGTCCTTTATTTGTAAAGAATAAGACGTTATCGTGTGTACTTAACGTAACCAATTGACTCACGAAGTCTTCTTCTAAAGTATTCATACCTTGTACACCACGACCGCCACGGTTTTGTGCACGATATGTAGATACAGGGAGACGTTTAATATAGTTATTATGACTTAGAGTAATAACAATTTGTTCTTCTGGGATTAAGTCTTCATCTTCAATGTCATCTAAGCCACCAAGTTGAATTTCTGTACGACGTTCGTCACCATAACGTTCTTTAACTTCTGTTAATTCGTCACGAACTAATTGTAATAACACTTCTTCGTCCGCTAGAATAGCTTCTAATTCATCGATATATGCTAATAAATCATTATATTCTGATTCAATTTTGTCTCTTTCTAAACCAGTCAGACGTCTTAAACGCATGTCTAAAATGGCTTGTGCTTGTCGCTCAGACAATTTAAATCGTTCTTGCAAGCTTTCCATTGCGACTTTATCTGTTTCAGATTCACGAATCGTCGTAATAATTTCATCGATATGATCTAGCGCTATACGTAAACCTTCTAAAATATGCGCACGATCTTTGGCTTTTCTTAAATTATATTCAGTACGTCTACGTACGACTGTTTTTTGATGTTCTAAGTAGTGTACTAATGCTTCTTTAAGATTGATTAGTTTAGGTCTGCCATTAACTAGGGCAATCATATTCACACCAAATGATGTTTGTAATGGTGTTTGTTTATATAAGTTATTTAATATAACGCTAGCATTTGCATCTTTACGAATATCAATAACAACTCTTACACCTGTACGTAAACTTGTTTCATCACGTAAATCAGTAATACCATCGATTTTCTTATCACGAACAAGTTCAGCAATTTTCTCTATCATACGTGCCTTGTTTACTTGGAAAGGTATTTCTGTAACTACGATACGTTGACGACCGCCACCGCGTTCTTCGATTTCAGCACGTGAACGCATTTGTATAGAACCTCTACCTGTTTCATAAGCACGTCTAATACCACTTTTACCTAAGATAAGACCTGCAGTAGGAAAATCAGGACCTTGGATATCTTCCATTAATTCGCTAATAGAGATGTCTGGATTCTTACTTAAACTTAAGACACCATCAATGACTTCAGTTAAATTATGTGGTGGTATATTTGTTGCCATACCAACCGCGATACCTGCAGCACCGTTTACTAATAAGTTAGGAAAACGAGCAGGTAAGACTGACGGCTCTCTTTCATTACCATCATAGTTATCAATAAAATCAATTGTATCTTTATTGATGTCACGTAAAAGTTCTAAAGTGATTTTAGTCATACGTGCTTCGGTATAACGCATGGCAGCAGCTCCATCACCATCCATAGAACCAAAGTTACCTTGTCCATCAACTAATGGATAACGATAACTGAATTCTTGTGCCATTCTTACCATTGCTTCATAAATTGATGAGTCACCATGGGGGTGATATTTACCCATTACGTCCCCAACAATACGTGCTGATTTTTTATAAGATTTGTCTGGTGTCATACCTTGTTCATTTAATCCGTATAAAATACGACGATGAACTGGTTTCAATCCGTCTCTGACGTCTGGCAATGCACGAGAAACGATAACACTCATTGCATAGTCTAAAAATGATTCGCGCATTTCATTGGTTATATTTCGTTCATTAATTCTTGATTGAGGTAATTCAGCCATCAAGAGATCCTCCTTCAAAAGTTCAGTTCATTTCTACTTAGAAATCTAGGTTGGCATAGACTGCGTTATCTTCGATAAATTGTCTACGATTTTCAACAACATCTCCCATTAACATTTCAAATGTTTGGTCGGCATCAATCGCATCTTCTAAAGATACTTGAAGCATTGCACGATGTTCTGGATTCATTGTTGTTTCCCATAATTGATCAGCGTTCATTTCACCAAGACCTTTGTAACGTGCAATTGACCATTTAGGTGTTGGATTCAATTCTTCTTTTAATTTATCTAATTCTCTCTCGTTAAAGACGTAATATTTTTGTTTACCTTGTGTTAATTTAAACAATGGCGGTTGTGCAATGTATACATAGCCCGCTTCTATAAGTGGTCTCATAAAACGATAGAAGAATGTTAATAATAATGTTCTAATATGCGCACCGTCTACATCGGCATCTGTCATAATAATAATTTTATGATAACGTGCTTTTGAAATATCAAATTCTCCGCCAATACCTGTACCAAATGCAGTAATCATAGAACGAATTTCATTGTTATTTAAAATACGATCTAAACGTGCTTTTTCAACGTTAAGGATTTTACCTCTTAATGGCAATATTGCTTGTGTACTTGAGTCACGTCCTGATTTTGTAGACCCACCGGCAGAGTCACCTTCGACAATAAATATTTCACTTTCTTCTGGGTTTTTACTTGAACAATCAGCAAGTTTACCAGGTAAACTTGAAATTTCTAAAGCTGATTTACGACGTGTGACTTCACGTGCTTTTTTAGCTGCTACACGCGCACGAGATGCCATAATACCTTTTTCAACAATAATTCTAGCCACATTAGGATTTTCATATAAGAAACGTTCAAAGTATTCAGCAAATAATTTGTCTACTACTTGACGAACTTCTGAGTTACCTAATTTCGTTTTAGTTTGACCTTCGAATTGAGGATCACCATGTTTGATAGAAACGATAGCTGTTAAACCTTCACGTGTATCCTCACCTGAAAGTCTATCTTTATCTTCTTTGATAATTTTACTACTCATACCATAACTGTTTAGTACACGTGTTAATGCTCGTTTGAAACCATCTTCATGTGTACCACCTTCATACGTATGAATGTTATTAGCATATGTTAATAGGTTAGTTGCGTAGCCTTTATTATATTGCATCGCAATTTCTACTTCGATATCGTCTTTAGATTGATGAATATAAATTGGCTCGCCGTGAATCGGTTCTTTATTTTCATTTAGCATTTCTACGTAAGACTTAATACCACCTTCATAGTGATATGAATCTTGTCTAATTTCATCTTCATCACGTTCGTCAGTTAAAGTGATTTGAATTCCTTTGTTTAAGAAAGCTAATTCACGAATACGTTGTTGTAATGTTTCATAGTTGTAAACAGTTGTCTCAGTAAAGATACTACTATCTGCTTTAAAGCGAATGACTGTACCTGTCTTATCAGTGCTACCAACTTCTTTTAGATCAAATTGTGGTACACCTTTTTTATAAGCTTGGTGGTAAACTGTTTCGTTACGATGTACATATACTTCTAAGTCTTCTGATAAGGCGTTTACTACAGATGACCCAACACCATGTAAACCACCTGAGACTTTATATCCACCGCCACCGAATTTACCTCCGGCGTGAAGTACAGTTAAGATAACTTCAACTGCTGGGCGTCCCATTTTCTCTTGAATATCAACTGGAATCCCACGTCCATTGTCAGTAACTTTAATCCAATTATCTTTTTCAATTGTTACGTTAATTTCATCAGCATAACCTGCTAACGCTTCGTCAATACTATTATCAACAATTTCCCATACTAAGTGGTGCAATCCTCTTTCTGAAGTTGAACCGATATACATACCAGGTCGTTTACGAACCGCTTCCAGTCCTTCTAGTACTTGGATCTGGCCAGCACCATAATTATCATTGTTGTTTACATCTGACAATGTATTCACCATCACTTTCTGTTACTTTATAATTTCACCTTGATTAATACGGTATAACTTAGCGTTATTCATGATTTCATGATCAATACCGTCTACGGATGTCGTAGTTACAAATGTCTGTACTTTATGTTGAATTGTGCTTAATAAATGTGTTTGTCGAGAATCATCTAGCTCACTTAACACATCATCTAATAATAAAATTGGATATTCTCCAACTTCTATATTCATTAATTCAATTTCTGCTAGCTTAATAGACAATGCAGTTGTTCTCTGCTGTCCTTGTGACCCATATGTTTGTGCATCCATGCCATTAACATTGAAACCTAAGTCATCACGATGAGGTCCAAACAGGCTTACACCGCGGTCTTTTTCTCTTTGAAGATTGTCATTAAGTAATGCCAACACTTCTTCAAGCATTTCTGATTCCGATCGGTCGTGATTGCTTATTTTCAAACTTGGTAAATATTTGAGCGCTAATTGCTCACGCTCGTTTGTAATACCTGCATGTATGGGTTGAGCTAATTGTTCTAATTCTTTAATAAAATGTTCTCGACGTAACGTTACCTTCAACGCATACTCTGCAAATTGCTCATTTAAGACTTCTAGCATAGTTGTGTCAGTCTTATTTCCAATTTGTAATTGTTTAAGGTAATTATTCTTTTGTTTTAAAATACGTTGATATTGAGAAAGATCGTTTAGATAGACAGCTGAAATTTGTCCCAACTCCATGTCTATAAAACGACGACGTACTAGAGGTGCTCCTTTAACGATGTTTAAATCTTCTGGTGCAAAAAGCACCACATTTAGATGTCCGATATATTGTGTTAGTCGGCTTTGCTCTAAGTGGTTAACTTTAACTTGCTTACCTCTTTTAGTAATAAACATCGTTAGTGGCATTGTGCCATGTCTATAATTTAGCTCACCTTCTATTTTAGCATACTCAGAATCAAAACGTATGAGTTCCTTATCATTTGAAGTTCTATGGCTTTTTGCCAAAGCTAAAGTGTAAATTGATTCAAGGAGATTCGTCTTTCCTTGTGCATTCTCGCCAATGAGAATATTCACTTCAGGATGACAATCGATTGTAACTTCTTCATAGTTACGATAGTTTTCCAATTGGAGTGTATTTAGTTTCATTGTTCACCTTGGTGAATGATTAAAAAGGCACCTGTATCTTCAGGTAATTCAAGTATATCGATACGGTCATGATGTTCTAATTTTTTGCCACGTCTTACTTCACGTTGCCCATTGATTAAAACTTCGAAATCTTGTAAGAACCATTTCGCTTGTCCACCTGATTCAATAATACCTTCTGTTTTCAGAAATTGACCTAAAGTAATGTCACCTTCTACAACAACTTCTTGAATCAAATTCATCACTCCATTTCTTTTTATGTCATTAATATATTATACCTGTTTTGCGCTTAAATTTCATGTAAAACAAAGAAAGTAAACGTTTACTTAATGTGATAATTTTCTATTTTTATTTTTAAAGCACATTTTAATACGATTTTCGAGAGTTACATTATCATTTTTTAATTTTAAAGGCGATATTTGCTTCGTTTTTTCTGAAACGATAAATTCCTCCTAAAAATTTTTCCTTAAGCTTATACAGAGGTTCACATACTTTAAAACTCAAATAAAATAAAAAAGCTGAGACAAATATTTGTGTCTCAGCTTTTTTCCTTTTGATCTATAACATATTTTAGTAAGTACGAATCGGTAATATAAGTTGTGTTACTGAATCGTCATCTTTTGGTTTTAAGATAAATGGTTTCATCGTACCAAAGAATTCAACTTCAACTTCATCATTATCAATGGCTTTTAAAGCATCCATCATATATTTTGAGTTGAAAGAAATTTTAAGATTTCCACCTTCAACATCAGTTGCTGTCACTTCTTCTTTAACAGTACCGATTTCTGGAGATGTTGAAGACAATTCAACTAATTCGTTTCCAGTACTTAACTTGATAACATTATTGCCACCTTCTCTGGCTAATAATGATGCACGATCAATTGCGTGATAGAACTCACCGTTGTTAATACCTAACTTAATTTCATAGTTCTCAGGGAACAAACGAGTTGTATCAGGATAATGACCTTCAAGTAAACGAGAAATGAAATTGACATGTCCCACTCTGAATAACACTTGGTTAGATGCAAAGAAAATATCAATATCTTCGTCAGTGTCACTCATAATTTTATTTAATTCAGATAATGCTTTACCTGGAATGATGACATTTTTGTTTTCAGATGTATCTTCTAATTTCAACTTTCTTACAGCCAAGCGGTGTGAGTCAGTTGCTGTGCATATTAATTCATTATCTTGTATAAGCCAGTTCACACCAGTTAATACTGGGCGTGTTTCTGAGGTGGACACTGCAAAATTCGTTTGTGCAATGATATTTTTTAATACTTTTACAGATAATTGAATTGCATCGTCTCTAGATACTTCAGGTAATAATGGATATTGATCTGGATCTAAACCACTTAAGTTAAATTCAGAATGACCTGATGTAATTAGCGTTTGGAATTGTTCATTAGTAGATAATTTAACGTCTTTTCCTGGTAACTTTTTGATAATATCAACGAAGAAACGACCAGGAAGTACGACTGAACCAGTTTCTGATATATCTACAATATCTTCACCATCTACTTGTTTAGGGATTGAGATTTCAATTGAGATTTCAGAATCTGAACCAGTTAAGATGACTTCATTATCTTTAGCATCGAGTTTAATACCTGTAAGTATAGGTAATGTAGTTCTTGGTGAAATAGCTTTTAGTGTATCGTTTAATTGATTAATAAAATAATCTCTTTTAATAGTGAATTCCATCATTAAAATTTAAACTCCTTCCAGTCGTTTATATATAATTATATAGGTTTTAAATTCATAGTAATAGTAGTAGGGCTTGTGAATTAGTGGATAAGTGACATTAAGTCTGACGTGCCAAAGTTACACACATGTGGATAAAGTGTGTATACTGTGTACACCTTTTCAACATTGTCCACAATCCACAAGTTGATTATCTCTGTTAGCTTTATAAAAGAAAAAATAAGCGAAATAAAATATTCGATGTAATTATTCCCTTTTAGAGTTAAATTCAATCTTAAATTATAGCTGTATTATAACAGCTTAATATTTAAAATTATTTCCCAACTATTGATTTCTAATTTCTTTCTCTAAATTCTCTACTTCTTGTTTGAATGTTGGATCTGCTTTAATATCATTTACAATTTTTTCGTGAGCGTGAATCACAGTAGTATGATCACGACCGCCGAACTCTTCCCCAATCTTAGGTAATGAGAAATCTGTTAGTTCTCTTGAAAGATACATCGCGATTTGTCTTGGATAGGCAATGGATTTAGTACGTTTTTTAGCACTAAAGTCTTCAATACGTACATTGTAGTATTGACCTACCACTTTCTGAATATCTTGAATTGTAATCTTTTTAGATTTAGGTGCTTGAATAATATCTTTTAAAGCTTCAGCAGCTAATTCAGTTGTTATTGGTTTACCTTGAAGTTGTGAATAAGCCAACAAACGTGTTAGCGCACCCTCGAGTTCACGAATATTGGATTGAATTTGATTAGCAATATAATTTAGAGATTCCATTGGTATATCTAAATTTTCTTCTTCTATCTTTTTCTGTAAAATAGCCATTCGTGTTTCGTAGTCTGGTGGTGTGATATCCACGATTAAACCCCACTCGAAACGTGAACGAAGTCTATCTGATAGTTTAGAGATTTCTTTAGGTGGGCGATCGCTTGAAATAACTATTTGTTTACTATTATTATGTAGCTCATTAAATGTATGGAAAAATTCCTCTTGGGTTTGTTCCTTATTTTGGATGAACTGAATATCGTCGATTAATAATACGTCGATATTACGGTATTTCTCTCTAAATGCATCACCTTGATTATCACGAATAGATTTAATAAATTCATTCGTAAATTTCTCACTAGATGTATAAATCACATTAGCATTAGGATTATTACTTAAAACATGATGCCCAATCGCATGCATAAGATGGGTCTTTCCTAATCCAACTCCACCATAAATAAATAAAGGATTATATGCTTCTGCTGGTGCTTCAGCTACGGCTAAACTGGCTGCGTGTGGGAAGCGGTTGCCTGGACCAATAACAAATGTATCAAACGTATTATGTGTATTAAATTGTTCGATACCACCTGGGTTTTCAACATTATGTGAAGTTGTTTGTTCTTTAGTAGAAGTTGGTTCAGGTTGTTTTTGATCTGGGTTCATATATTTAGACAATTCTTCTTCAGTTATAAAATGTGGTTTAACCTCATAACCAATGACGTCATATATGATGCTTTGCATAATCTCACTATATTTTTGATTTAGCCAACTCGCATTAAATGATTCACTTACTAATACGATGGCTTCGTCATTTTGGAGTGAATAGAGTTGCGTATCTTTTACGAAGGTATCAAAGCTTATTTTTGAAATTCGTTCTTTGGCAAGATCTAATACTTTTTCCCAAATTTCTTTTTCAGACATAAATAACTCCATCTTTCTCAAAAATTTTTAGTTATACACAAAAATAACACCCGTGGATAAAAATAATCACAGCATGTTAATAATTATCCACAAGTTAATCACAGATAGTGGATAACTTAATTCATACTATGATTTGTTCACAGACTTTTTGTATATAAATCTAAGAAATAAATCCTTATAAAATCAATGATTAAACGACTTATCCACACAATTATACTTTTTCAGTCAGATAGATGTCAAATGACTGTGAATATGTTCGTAAAAGATGTGTAAACTTGTGCATAGTATAGTAATTATCCACACAGAAAACACGAATCACTGTTGATAAGTGGATAACTCAACGTCATACTTATTAATAATGAAAATAAGGGACTATAACAGTTTGGGAAATAATTTATAAAGCTGTATGAAAAATGAATATGAATAAGAGGCTATGTTTTTAAGAAAATAAAAAATCACGAATTATAGTTAAGATTAAATCGTAATAGCGTATTAAAATGAGCTTGCTTTATAAGTAGTAATTTGTTATATTGTAGTAGTTGCTTGAAATATGACTAGATAATAAGTATATTAAACCAAGAATTTCTTATAGCAGTCAGTCAATAAGAGGTATCTCTTATATATAAGTTTTGTTGCTATTACATTAATAGTTACACACTTTAACAATTTATCTATCTATGAAATTTATCAGGAAGTTTAATCCTGGAGATGTTAGATAACTTAATAAAGATGGAGGTGTTTTGCATGGTAAAACGTACTTATCAACCAAATAAACGTAAACATAGTAAAGTTCATGGTTTCAGAAAACGCATGAGCACTAAAAATGGCCGTAAAGTCTTAGCGCGTCGTCGTCGTAAAGGCCGTAAAGTATTATCTGCATAAGATCACTGACTCATCAGTGGTCTTTTTTTTCGTTTAGAATAAGAAAAGCTAACTAACTTCAGATAAATGATACAACTAGACTTCAATTGAAATCAGCGTTTTCCCGATAAATGCTGGTTTATTTTTAGTTAAAAAATGAAATGAGTTATAATAATGCAGTAAGAGAATTTAATAAGCGAGTGATGTTTGGTGGAAAAAGCGTACCGTATAAAAAAGAATTCAGATTTTCAAAAGATATATAAAAAAGGAAAGTCTGTTGCAAATAGACAATTCGTTGTATATACCTATGACAATAGTGAACAAGAACATTTTCGCTTAGGCATTAGTGTTTCAAAAAAGATAGGAAATGCTGTCACAAGAAATAGAATTAAGAGAGCGATAAGAGAAAATTTTAAAGTTCATAAACAAGATATGATCTCGAAAGATATTATAGTTATTGCAAGACATCCTGCAAAAAATATGTCGACATTAGAAATACAAGGAAGCTTAGAACATGTTCTCAAAATAGCTAAAGTATTTAATAAGAAGATTAAGTAGGGTGGGGGAAGAGAAAAAGGGGCGGACTTTTAGACAACCCTAAGTATAACCTCAGACAACCCTAAGTCTAACCTGTCTATTTCAAAACAAGATAATAGCTTTTTAAAAAGAAACAATTTACAATATAATATTGAAAATTTACTTGAATAAGGAGGCCAGCCTAACAATGGATTTTGATACAATAACTAGTATTTCAACGCCAATGGGTGAAGGTGCAATTGGTATTGTGAGACTCTCAGGTCCACAAGCAATTGAAATTGGCGATAAGTTATATAAAGGTAAGAAAAAATTAGCAGAAGTAGATTCACATACAATTAATTACGGTCATATTATTGATCCGGATACTAAAGAAACAGTTGAAGAAGTTATGATTTCAGTTTTAAGGGCACCTAAAACTTTTACTAGAGAAGATATCATCGAAATCAATTGTCATGGCGGTATATTAACAATTAATCGTATTTTAGAATTAACAATGACACATGGTGCACGTATTGCTGAACCAGGTGAATATACAAAACGAGCTTTCTTAAATGGAAGAATTGACTTATCTCAAGCAGAAGCAGTAATGGATTTTATTCGTTCTAAAACAGATCGTGCTTCTAAAGTAGCGATGAATCAAATTGAAGGTCGTTTGAGTGATTTAATTAAACGTCAACGTCAATCAATATTAGAGATACTCGCACAAGTAGAAGTGAATATTGATTATCCTGAGTATGACGATGTAGAAGATGCAACCACAGAGTTTTTATTGCAACAATCTAAACGTATAAAACAAGAAATTAATCAATTACTAGAAACAGGCGCTCAAGGTAAAATTATGAGGGAAGGACTCTCAACTGTTATTGTAGGTCGACCAAACGTAGGTAAGTCTTCCATGTTAAATAACCTTATTCAAGACAATAAAGCGATTGTGACTGAAGTAGCTGGTACCACACGTGACGTACTTGAAGAATATGTTAACGTCAGAGGCGTACCATTAAGATTAGTAGATACAGCAGGTATTCGAGATACTGAAGATATCGTTGAGAAAATAGGTGTTGAACGATCTCGTAAAGCACTTAGTCAAGCAGATTTAATCTTATTTGTATTAAACAATAATGAAGCATTAACAGAAGATGACCAAACGTTATATGATGTCGTTAAAAATGAAGATGTCATTGTTATTATCAATAAAACAGATTTAGAAACGAATTTAGATATAAATGAAGTAAAAGAAATGATTGGTGACACACCATTAATTCAAACGTCTATGTTAAAACAAGAAGGTATTGACGAATTAGAGATACAAATCAGAGATCTATTCTTTGGTGGAGATGTTCAAAACCAAGATATGACATACGTATCAAATTCACGACATATTTCATTACTTAAACAAGCAAGACAGTCTATTCAAGATGCGATTGATGCGGCAGAATCTGGTATTCCGATGGATATGGTACAAATCGATTTAACCCGCACTTGGGAAATACTAGGTGAAATCATTGGTGAGTCAGCAAGTGACGAACTTATCGATCAATTATTTAGTCAATTTTGCTTAGGAAAATAAGGATTTACATGATTAAAGGCAGTCAAAAATAAAATCAAAATGTGAGATGTATATAGATTTACGATCAATAAGGAGGTTAAACAATTGGTTCAAGAATATGATGTAATTGTAATTGGTGCAGGCCATGCAGGTATTGAAGCAGGTTTAGCATCAGCAAGACGTGGCGCTAAAACATTAATGTTAACAATCAATTTAGATAATATCGCTTTTATGCCATGTAACCCATCTGTTGGTGGCCCAGCTAAAGGAATAGTTGTACGTGAAATAGATGCATTAGGTGGACAAATGGCAAAAGCAATAGATAAAACGCATATCCAAATGCGTATGCTGAATACTGGTAAAGGACCTGCTGTAAGAGCATTACGTGCCCAAGCAGATAAAGTACTATACCAACAAGAAATGAAAAATGTCCTTGAAGACGAAGAAAATTTAGATATCATGCAAGGTATGGTAGATGAATTAATTATTGAAGATGAAGAAGTTAAAGGTGTACGTACAAATATTGGTACTGAATACCGTTCTAAAGCTGTTGTTGTAACAACAGGTACATTCTTACGCGGTGAAATCATTCTTGGTAATATGAAATATTCAAGTGGTCCTAATCACCAATTACCATCTGTGACATTAGCAGATAACTTAAGAGGATTAGGTTTCGAAGTTGTACGATTTAAAACAGGTACACCACCACGTGTAAATTCTAAAACAATTGATTATTCAAAAACTGAAATCCAACCAGGTGATGAAGTTGGACGTGCATTCAGTTATGAAACAACTGAATACATTTTAGATCAATTACCATGTTGGTTAACTTATACAAATGATAAAACGCATCAAGTTATTGATGATAACTTACATTTATCAGCAATGTACTCAGGTATGATTAAAGGAACTGGACCAAGATATTGTCCTTCAATTGAAGATAAATTTGTACGTTTCAATGACAAACCACGTCATCAACTATTCTTAGAGCCAGAAGGACGTAATACTAATGAAGTTTATGTACAAGGACTTTCAACAAGTCTACCTGAACATGTTCAAAGACAAATGTTAGAAACAATCCCAGGTCTAGAAAAAGCAGACATGATGCGCGCAGGTTATGCTATTGAGTATGATGCAATTGTTCCAACTCAATTGTGGCCAACACTTGAAACGAAAATGATTAAAAATCTTTATACTGCAGGTCAAATCAATGGTACTTCTGGTTATGAAGAAGCGGCTGGACAAGGTATTATGGCAGGAATTAATGCTGCTGCGAAAGTATTAGGTAAAGAGGAAGTTATCTTAAGTCGTTCTGACGCTTATATCGGCGTTTTAATTGATGACTTAGTAACTAAAGGAACTAACGAACCATATCGTTTATTAACATCACGTGCAGAATATCGTTTATTGCTACGTCATGATAATGCTGATTTACGCTTAACTGATTTAGGTTATGAATTAGGTATGATTTCTGACGAACGTTATGAAAAATTCAACCACAAACGTCAACAAATTAAAGATGAAATTCAAAGATTAACTGAAATTCGTATTAAACCAAATGAACATACTCAATCTATAATTGAAGCAAATAATGGTTCTAAACTTAAAGATGGTATTTTAGCAATTGATTTATTACGCAGACCAGAAATGACTTACAATACTATTCTAGAAATTTTAGAAGAAGACCATCAATTACCTTCAGATGTTGAAGAACAAGTTGAAATTCAAACTAAATATGAAGGTTACATCAATAAATCATTACAACAAGTTGAAAAAGTAAAACGCATGGAGAAAAAGAAAATACCTGAAGACTTAGATTATAGTAAAGTGGATAGCTTAGCTTCTGAAGCAAGAGAAAAATTAGCTGAAGTTAAACCATTAAACATTGCACAAGCATCAAGAATTTCAGGTGTAAATCCAGCAGATATTTCAATTTTACTTGTGTATTTAGAACAAGGTAAACTTCAAAGGGTGAATCAATAATGAGTATAGAATGGCTATCTGAGAAATTAAAAGAACACGACATCGAATTATCTAACACTCAAAAAGAACAATTTCAGACATATTATCAGTTACTTGTTGAATGGAACGAAAAAATGAATTTAACAAGTATTACCGATGAACATGGTGTTTATTTAAAACATTTTTATGATTCCATTACACCTAGTTTTTATTACGACTTTAATGGACCATTAACTTTATGTGATGTGGGTGCAGGTGCAGGTTTCCCTAGTATTCCATTGAAAATTATTTTTCCTGAATTAAAAGTTACTATTGTTGATTCATTAAATAAACGTATTCAATTTTTAAACCACTTAGCAGATGCTTTAGGACTACAGGATGTAAGTTTTGTTCACGATCGCGCAGAAACATTTGGTAAAGGAGACTACAGGGAGTCTTACGATATCGTTACTGCTCGTGCTGTAGCCCGTTTAACAGTACTAAGTGAATTATGCTTACCATTAGTTAAAAAAGGCGGACAATTTATAGCTTTAAAATCATCTAAAGGCGAAGAAGAGTTAGATGAAGCCAAGTTTGCGATTAATGTGTTAGGTGGTAACGTGAAAGAGACGTTTAACTTTGAATTACCAGAAGATGCAGGAGAAAGACAAATGATTGTCATTGATAAACGACGACAAACATCTAAGAAATACCCGAGAAAACCCGGTACACCCAATAAATCCCCTTTACTTGAAAAGTAAGATGTGATGATATAGAAATAAATGAGAGGGAGCGAATGGATTATGAAGAAACCTTTTTCAAAATTATTTGGTTTAAAAAACAAAGATGACATCATGGGTTCTATTGAAGAAGACCGAAATAATAATGTTGAGTCCATTCATATTGAACGTATCGTACCTAATCGTTATCAACCACGACAAGTATTTGAACCAAGTAAAATCAATGAACTTGCTGAATCTATTAAAGAACATGGATTATTACAGCCAATTGTAGTAAGACCAATCGAAGAAGATATGTTTGAAATCATTGCTGGTGAACGTAGATTTAGAGCAATGCAGTCGTTAAATATGTCTCAAGCAGATGTGATTATTCGCGATATGGATGATGAGGAAACTGCAGTTGTTGCACTTATTGAAAATATTCAACGCGAAAATTTATCCGTCGTTGAAGAAGCGGAAGCCTATAAAAAACTACTTGAACTTGGTGATGTGACACAAAGTGAATTGGCTAAAAGTCTAGGTAAGAGTCAAAGTTTTATTGCCAATAAGTTACGTTTACTTAAATTAGCACCTAATGTTATTACACGATTAAGAGAAGGTAAAATAACAGAACGCCATGCTCGAGCTGTCCTTGTACTATCACATGAAGATCAAGAAGAATTGATTGAACAAGTCATAGCACAGAAATTAAATGTGAAACAAACAGAAGATAAAGTTCGCCAAAAAACTGGTCCTGAAAAGGTTAAAGCACAATCATTCCAATTTTCACAAGATGTGACACAAGCGCGAGATGAAGTAGGTAAAAGTATCGAAGCTATACAACAATCAGGTTTATATGTTGAACAAAAAGATAGAGATCATGATGATTATTATGAAATTAAAATAAGAATATATAAGAAATAGCGATAACTCCTTTTGTCTGTAACTGACGGAAGGAGTTTTTTATGTTGATACTAATTAGAAAAGACCTAATGGACGGCTGTATCAAACGTTAATAATTAGAAAATTAGGTATATTTATTTTAATCTTTACAAGATAGTAGGACAGTTTTAAACTAAAAGTAAACGAAACGTTTCGTTTAATAATTAGCAAAGAAGGATTATTGTGTTCGGAATATCTATTTCAAGTGCGATACTTCATTTTGTCATTGGTGGGTTTGCAGTAGCATTAGCTTCTATTATTGCTGACAAAGTTGGTGGTAAATTAGGAGGTATAATAGCAACAATGCCTGCAGTCTACTTAGCAGCAGTAATAGCATTAGCTATAGATCATCGTGGAGATTCGCTCGTTAAAATGTCTATGCATTTAAGTACAGGTGCAATTGTCGGTATTATCTCCTGTATTTTAACTGTATTTTTCACCTCAATTTTTATAAAAAAGAAAGATTATAAGAGTGGTACAGTATTTGCCGTATTATGTTGGTTTATTATTTCTGTAGCTATTTTTGTAGTCAGACATTTATAAAAAGGGAGGTACATTTTTGATGAAATTAACAATAATTAAGTTTTTAGTTGGAGGCTTAGCAGTATTAGTCAGTTACATCGTATCAGTAGTACTTCCTTGGAAAGAATTTGGAGGTATTTTTGCTACGTTTCCTGCAGTCTTTTTAGTGTCTATGTTTATATCTGGTATGCAATATGGAAATAAAGTAGCTATGCATGTCAGTAGAGGTGCGATTTTCGGAATGACTGGTGTTTTATTCAGTATATTAGCTACATGGGGCATGCTAAAGGTAACAAATATTTGGTTGCTTAGCATTATTGTTGGATTTATAGTATGGTTTGTTAGTGCATTTATAATATTTGAAATCGTGGAAGTCATTGCACGAAAAAGAAGGGAAAAATATGGCTGGAAGACCGAAAGACCCAACAGTAAATAAAAAAATTTATCAAGAAATTAATCGTTTATTAGAAACAACACATTTTAAAGATATGACCATTGATCAGATTGCTGAAAATACAAGCGTATCAAAGGCAACGATTTATCGTCGATGGAGAGACAAAGAATCAATGATTGTTGATATGTTTGTCGACCAATCACGTATCATTGAGCCAGAATTCGATACTGTATTTGATAATTTATATGACTTTTTAATCAAAATAATGAACATCTACAAGACACCTTTAGGTAGTGCAGTGATAGAAATTCTAATTAGTAATCAGCAAACTGAAGCAAAAAATAAGTTTATGAAAGAATACTTTGAACGTAATAGAAGTATTTTAAAGTCAATTATTAGTAAGGATATTGATGAAGCCGACCAAGATTTATTTATAGATATTATTTTTTCACCTATTTATTTTAATATTTTAATTAAACCACAATCACTAACTAAAGAGTATATAGAAAATATGTTGAGCGTTGCTTTAAAAGCTTATGATATATAATTTTACGACGTCCTGGGTAGAGGGCGTTTTTAATTTGTCTAGAATAAGGGGATAGTCTAAAGGAAGTCTTATGAAAGCTATTTTAAAGAGATAGATTATCGCAATTCGATTAACTATACTCATACATAAATATATCCTGAGACACTTTCCTATGTCCCAGGATAATTAATTTTATTGCATATTAGCTAAGCCTTTCATAGATTCTGTAAACGCAGCTCCTCCTAGCGTAAAGCCAACCATCACGATTAAGGCAATGACTGCCCATATAATAGATGCTTTTTTAGAAAGTTTACTTGTACCGTAATAAACTGTAAAAATAACATAGGCAGCTAATAAATTCGATAAACTAAAGGCGGATAAATAATTATTACCCTTGTCGAATATATTCAGGCTATCTAATTGAGTTTCTGGAATTGTAAGACCAAATAATGCTTGTATCGCATAAACAATAATTGAAAATGAAGTTGTAATGATTAAGTAAGAGATAGATGCAGAAAAAATATGTATTGCTTGTGCATCAGATTTCATAATTTTAGAGATAACTAAGAAAATAACAAATGTGATTAATAATCCTAGGATAAGACCACCAATTGATTGTCCAATAGTAACTGCTAAATTGAATTGGTTTTGTTTATCAATTTCAGATTGGCTCATTCCCATATCTTTGAGCATTTTGGTGTTGTCAGTTATATGTGCAGTTAAAAGTCCTAAAATAATAGATAACACAATAAGTACAATTAATTTCACTATCCATTTAGGATTTTGACGGATTTTTCTAAAGTGATCAACAAAAGGTAAGTTAGAACTTGTCGCTTCTTCAGTCTGTGCTGCATTAGATTGTTCCATTTATGTATCTCTCCTTTTTTAATATTTATTAACAGAATAACATTGTTAACTAATATTTAAAATATCAATTTTTATTTTGAATAAGTATAATAAATAGACTAAGTAAAAATAATATTAAAAACATTTCATTAATCTCAAACTTAAAAATAACTTAAATATCCTTAAATTCAATATATATAATAATTAAAGTGTGTTATCATGCAAAATATAATACATTTTAAGGAGCATAGGATATGAATAAGAAACTATTATGGAGTATTATTGGCGTGGCAATTATCTTACTTCTTATCATTGCCGCATTTATCGCAAAGCAATCAACAAGCTCTGACGATAAAGATAGTAAGGGATACGATACATATACAGTTAAAAAAGAAACACCGATTAGTTTGGAAGGTAAAGCATCTCCCAAATCAGTCAAAACATATAACAACAATAGCCAAATAGGCACATTCCAAAGTCCTGCCGTAGACGATGGTCAAAAGGTTAAACAAGGCGACCGTCTCTTAAGCTACGACACGAATAATAGTAAACGCCAACAACTCGCAAATAAAGTTGATCAAGCACAACAACAAGTGAACGATGATTATCAAAAGATCAATCAAAGTCCAAATAACAATCAACTACAGTCTAAATTGACGCAAGATCAAAGTTCACTTAATGAAGCACAACAACAATTATCACAACATGATAAACAAATGAATGACAGTATTTATGCATCATTTGACGGTAAGGTAAATATTAAAAATGGTGAAGATGCTGGTGATGGTCAACCTGTTCTACAATTGATTTCAGACAATCCACAAATTAAATCAACGGTTACTGAATTTGATGTCGATAAAATCAAAGAGGGTGACGAGGTTGATGTAACCGTGAATAGTAACGGTAAAAAAGGCAAAGGTAAAATCCTTAAAGTAGATGAACTACCAACTAGCTATGATGATAGCGCGAGTGGTGAATCAAGTGGAGCTCAGGCAAGTGCTGGAGGTCAAGGCGAAGATAGTGAAGAAGGCGCAAGTGCAGCCCAAGCTTCTAATCCAACAGTTAACAATCCTTCTGGCGGTAAAGAAGGAGATACGTCTAAATATAATGTCATTATTGGTGATTTAGACATCCCTGTACGTGCTGGATTCTCTATGGATGCTAAAATTCCTTTAAAAACTAAGAAATTACCTAATAATGTGTTAACAAAAGATAACGATGTGTTTGTCCTAGATAAACATAATAAAGTTCATAAACGTGATATTAAAATTGATCGCAGTAATGGCCAAATTATTGTGAAAAAAGGACTTAAAGCAGGTGACAAAGTCATCAAAAATCCTAAAGGTAATCTAAACGATGGAGAAAAAGTTGAGGTGTCATCATGATTGAATTGAAAAAAATCAATCGACACTTCAAAAACGGTGATGAAACGAATCATATCTTAAAAGATATTGATATCCATATTGATGAAGGGGAATTTATCGCTATTATGGGACCATCCGGTTCAGGTAAGAGTACCCTCATCAATATCCTTGGATTTATTGATCGTGGTTATGAAGGTGAATATCTTTTTAATGGTGAAAATTATAAAAAAAGTTCAGATAATAAACTCGCAACCATTCGTAATCATACGGTAGGATTTGTCTTTCAAAACTTTAAACTTATTCAAAATAATACGATTCTTGAAAATGTAAGCATCCCACTTATATACAATGGAATGGGTAGTAAAGAACGTAAAGATAAAGTAATGAAGGGATTAGAAGATGTCGGCCTTCACAACAAAGAAGATTTACTTCCTAATAAATTATCAGGTGGTCAACAACAACGTGTAGCCATCGCAAGAGCCATTATCAATGAACCTAAGTTTGTCATTGCTGACGAACCTACAGGGGCTCTTGATTCAAAAACATCAAAAGACATTATGGATTTATTCGTAACGTTAAATAAAGAAAAAGGTACAACCATGATTATGGTAACCCATGATCGTGAGGTCGCTAACAAAGCGGATCGTATCATTCACATTTTGGATGGTCGTGTGAAAGAGGAAGAGGTGTTGGCGCATGAGTAACTTTTCTAATATTTTGTCTGTCGCCTTTCGCTCTATTTTAAAAAATAAACGCCGTAATATCTTTACGATGATAGGGATTATTATCGGTATTGCTGCTGTTATTACGATCATGGCATTGGGTAATGGTTTCAAAAAGACAACCAATGAACAATTTGATGATGCAGGTGCAGGTAAAGACCAAGCCATGATTACTTATATGACAGAAGATATGAGTGCACCTAAAGACAACCCGTTTAAACAAGAAGATCTCAGTGTTGTAGAACAAGTTAAAGGTGTTAAAAGCGCGAAAGTAAAGGAAAGTAAAGATAGTACTTATGCCGCTAAAATTACAAATACTCATGGAAGTGGCGATGTTGATTTGAAAAAAGCGAGCCAGGTCTCAGACGTTGATCATGGACATGGTTTTACAAAAGATGATAATGACACACAGGAAAAAGTTGTGGTTATAGATAATAAAGTCGCTAAAAAAGTCTTTCATAATGCAGATAGTGCGGTAGGAAAATCAATTTATATTAATGGGGAAGGCTTTAAAGTCGTTGGTGTTGGTGATGCAAGCGGCCAAGATGCGAGTGGCATGCCTCTCGAAACGGTTGTTCAAATGCCAACGAAAACAGCTGACCATTATATGAGTAACCTGTCTCAAGGAACACCTCAAATACAAGTAAAGGTCAATGATGGCGAAGATAAAAAAGAGATCGGTAAAAAAGTTGAAAAAGAACTGAATAAAAAAGGAACTGGTGTTTCAAATGGCCAGTATAGTTTTAATGATAACGAAGAAATGATGAAAAGCATTGGTAAAGTCTTAGATACCATCACATACTTTGTGGCAGCAGTCGCAGGTATTTCACTATTTATCGCAGGTATTGGTGTCATGAATGTGATGTATATTTCTGTTACAGAACGAACAGAGGAAATTGCGATACGTCGTGCCTTCGGTGCTAAAGGACGAGACATTGAAATACAATTCTTAGTTGAAAGTGTCGTACTTTGTCTACTCGGTGGTATTATTGGATTAATTCTAGGCATTATCATTGCCACAGTGGTCGACATGGTAACACCAGATATGGTTAAAAGTTCAGTTAGTATAAGTTCAGTCATCTTGGCTGTAGGCGTATCAACGCTTATTGGTGTTGTCTTCGGTTGGATACCAGCCCGCGCAGCCTCTAAAAAAGAATTAATAGATATTATTAAATAATAACATTTCAATTTTAACTAAATATATGAAAAGTTCGTCACAATTATCATTTGTGGCGAACTTTTTCTACTCCAATTATTACAATATAAATAATATTTTCTGAGATACAGTATTTATTTTTATAACTAAAAATTAACAAGTTGGTATGAGATGTATTTATGTTTAATTAACATTTTATCTATATTAATTAAATCGCTGTAATGCCACCATCTATAACAAATTCTGAACCTGTAGAGTAAGAAGCCTCATCGGATGCTAAGAAACAAACCATGTTTGACACTTCTTCAACTTCAGCTATACGTCGCATTGGTATTTGTTTAGCAAATTCATCGACGGCTTCTTTAACATCTTTTTGTTGAATCATAGGTGTATTAATAACACCTGGGTGAACAGAATTTACGCGAATATTATACGGCGACAATTCATGTGCTGCAGCTTTAGTCATACCTCTTACTGCAAATTTTGTATCAGTATAACCAATGGCACCTCCAACTAATCCATCAATAGAAGAGATATTGATAATGGCATCACTTTGTTGTTCTTTCATTACCTTAGCTACTGATTTGATACCTAAAAAGACAGAGACTTGGTTAATATTAACAATCTTCAAATAATCGTCTAGTGTTAAAGACTCTAACGGCTTGTTATAAGTCATACCTGCATTATTAACTAGAACATCAATTTTATTCCATTTTGCTAAAACAGTTTCAATTACATTATGCCAATCATCCTCACTAGTCACATCATGTTTGATAAAAAGCGCATTAGAGCCTAAAGTTTTGGCTAATTCATTTCCTTTTTCCTCATTGATATCAGTGATAACGACTTTAGCACCATGTTCAATTGCTTTTTTAGCATGCATTTCTCCCATACCTTGAGCGCCACCAGTAATAATCATTACCTTATTATTTAGCTTTTGCATATTGTTATTCCTCCTTAAAAATACGACATCCCTTTATATGAAATAATTATAAAACTTATTATAAATAAAGTGTAATACTAACTAAAAATTATGATGATTTTTGTTGTGCGAATCTTTATTATTTAAAATTTTACCTGCTATAAGTACAATGCTTTTAACTGTTTATATAATGGGAAATAATATATTGTATATAATCATAGTAACAACATGTAATTTAGACGGAATAACGAGGGGGTAGTCTAAAATGAGTAAGGATAAAGCACTTGTATTAGGCGGCGGTGGTATTACAGGCATTGCTTGGGAAGCTGGCGTACTAGCAGGGTTAATAGATTCAGGTATAAAAATGAATCAAGTAGATAAGATATTAGGTAGTTCTGCAGGTTCATTTGTTGGAGCGATTTTAGCAAATAATCAAAACATGCAAGCATATTATCAAGATTTAGCAACACATCATAGTGAAACCGATAATGCTCAACTTGATCCAGCGATATATGACTTGTGGACTAAAGCATTTATTAAAGGTAGGGATAATGAACAATTAATCGGACAGTACCTTGGAGATATTATTAATAGTTACCCATCAAATGTTTCACCAGAGACTCGAAGTGATTCAATACAACAAAGATTAGGTAATGCTAAATGGACGGATCAACTTGAAATTACTGCGATAAATGCAAGGACAGGCAAGTTGTCGACTTTTAATGAGAATAGCGGCGTGAGCTTAAAAGAAGCAGTGACAGCTAGTGGTGCCGTTCCGGGTCTTTGGCCACACATTAATTTATTGGGAGATTCTTGGATTGATGGTGGTATGGTTTCATCAACAAATGCGATGTTAGTGTCAGACTATCAAGATATTATTATTCTGGCTCCTCTTAGTCAAAAACTAGGTCAAGTGCCTTCAGTGTATGAAGAAGCGGAGAAATTAAAAGAACAAAGTAACGTTACCTTAATTGTACCTGACGAAAACAGTAAAGGTAGTATAGGTCAAAATATTTATTCATCAAAAAATATTAAAGAAATTGGTGATGCTGGATATGAACAAGGGAAGACACTAGCGACATCCTTAACTGAAAATATTGAGAATTAGAAATAAAATATGAAATTGTAACAAAAAAACCTCATTAATGATTGTATTGAGGGAATTTTTTCTTTAACAATGAAAGTATCATTGTCAGCTATTATATTAAGAGGTGTGTCTAGTTAATAAAGCAATATTGTAGTAATGTAAATTTAAAGAGATAAGTCATGAAAAAGGAGACTTAATATGACACAAAAAGTATTAATTACAGGTGCGAATAAAGGATTAGGATTTGAAACGGCGAGACAATTAGGAAACAAAGGATGGGCTATTTTATTAGGTGCTAGAGATGAAGTAAGAGGTACTGAAGCGGTAAAGACGTTACAACAAAAAGGTATTAATGCGGAATGGATCAAAATTGATTTCAATGATTTAACAACCATTCACGAAGCGGCAAAATATGTTGAAAATAACCATGCTGATTTAAATGTACTCATTAATAATGCAGGCATTTCAGGAAATATGGAAGCATCTCCATTAGATGTTGATATTGAAGAATTAAAAACAGTGACAGAGGTCAATGTTTATGGAAACTTTGAAATGGTTAAGTCGTTCACGCCAATCCTAGCACGCAATAAAGGGAGAATACTCAATTTAACTATTCCTACTAAACCAAGTAATTTTTTCCATCCATTTAGTTATATGACAACGAAAACGGCACTCAATTCAATGATTAAATTATTTGCGAAGTATTTTAAGAAACATAAGATTTCTGTTGAAATATTTGGAGTCATGCCTGGTGGTATTACAACAGATTTAAATAATAACCAAAAAGGCTTTTTAATGCGTACAGTAAATGAAGGTGCACAATCAATTGTTAATGTAATAATGGATAAGCGTAATCATAATGGGAAAATTTTGATTCGATTGAGACCTTTTAAAATATTTAAAAAATAGAAATGAAGAGTTATAAGTACCGTTATTAAGAGCGTAAAATATAGAATAAAATTATAAGATTTATTTTATCTATTATTGTATAATATTTAAAGTAAGCAAGTTGAATGATGGTGGCTAATCTCATAATAATGGGGTGATGCCTATGATTTTGGTTGTTACTCCTAGAAAGGAGTAACATGACTGATTATGAAATATTAATGATCGTTTTAACGATTATTGGCTTAATATTAATTAGTAGTAAGCAAAATTAATAGACCATCTCAACTTTAGCAATTAGATGGTCTAAATAGACAATTTCAAAAGCTACCGTCTTTTTAACGGGCTTACATAGGCGCAAGTGTTGGTAGCACTTGTGCTTTTTATTTGTTGCTCTCTATTAAATAGAGAAACAATTTACACTCTTATTATATAATCCATTCCTATATATGTAAATATTTATATTATTTTTGAGAGTGATGTATCTAGAATACAGAACCAAGGAATGTGTAATTTGAAACGTTGTAACTTTTGTGTAATAATGTAATCGCTTGCATTTGTATTGCATTTCAAAAAACAAAGAGGAGAGATTGAATATGAAAAAGACTACAAAAGCAGTTGTTGGATCAATGTTAGCAGTAGGAACAGTATTCGGAATCGGCGCCTCAGTAGAAACACCACAAAGTAACGAAGCACATGCAGCAACACACCCTTATTAGAATTATCAAGGGTACACATCCTCACAAAGTAATTTTATTTTAGACAAGAACTTTATTAATGCACTTAAAAATGACAATTTAACAATCAATGGTTATAAAATCACAGAAAATAGTAAAAATAGTGACAAAACAATAAAAAAATATGATCAACAATTTTATTTAGCTAGTAAACATAAAGCAGATGGAATATGGTTTGATCTAAAAGATGGCGTTGTATCTAAATCAAAATTGCTTAAAGTATATGGTAATCCTGATACAAAACCTGCTAGCTCTGCTCAAGGAAATGAATACAATTATAATATTGGTGGAAAAAGTGTTAAATTCTTAGAGAACAATGGTTATATCACTAAAGTAGGTATTCATAATGGTGAATCTTAAATAAATCAATTCATTAAATGATATAGTTTCTTAAATAAATAAGACAGATATTGGACTAAAAAGTTCAATATCTGTTTTTATGTATATAATAATTTGTTATGTTAAAAATATATATCATTTAAAGAATTCTAGACTTAATTCATAAAAATTAGGAGGATTATAATGAAAATTATTGTTGTTGGAGCTACAGGGACAATAGGTAAAAGTGTATCAAAGAAACTTAAAGATAATCATCATGAAGTCATTGAAGTAGGAAGTCAGTCTGGTGATTATCAATTAGATATTACTTCTCCAGAAGAAATTGAAAAAATGTATAAAGATATTGATAATGTAGATGCAGTTGTTAGTGCGACAGGTGGCGCAACTTTCAAAGCGCTTTCTGATATGACTTTAGAAGATAATAATGTAGCAATTCAAAGCAAATTATTAGGTCAAATTAATCTTGTATTAATTGGACAACATTATTTAAATGAAAATGGCAGTTTCACTTTAACATCTGGTATTATGATGGATGATCCTATACGTTTAGGTTCTTCTGCAGCGATGGCTAATGGCGGTGTCGCAGGCTTTGTTACCTCTGCAGCAGTTGAATTGAAACGTGGACTAAGAATTAATAATGTAAGCCCTAATGTAGTGGAAGAAGCTCTAGATAAATATGGAGAATTTTTCAAAGGATTTACAGCTGTTCCTGTAGAAAAAGTGGCTAATGCTTTTATTAAAAGTGTTGAAGGTGCTCAAACAGGTCAAACATATAGAATTTATTAATAGAAATGTAATTGGCTATGAAATTTTAAATACTAAGTAGTTATAAATTATTTTCCATTAAAATTGAGGATATGTTAAAATCTTTGTGAAAAATAAATAATATATAAGTTATTAAATAAAACTTGGGATATTTTGTTAATATCTCAAGTTGTTTTTATGAAAGATTAATATATATTTTAAAGAAAGGCATTTTATAAAATGATTGCACCATTATAACTACTTTACAAAATACGGTAAAAATTTTAAATTTATCGTTCATATATTTTTAAAATTTTAGATTTTTCTAGGAAATATAATATAATTCCAATCTTCATATTATCCTCTTGATCTGACATCTAATTCAAAAATTTTGTAACTTAATGATTAGATTTGAGATAAGCGGGTATATAATATGAATTATTATTATTTTAATAATTTGCATCTGTAAAAAACTTAATTTGTTTAATTATCAAAAGTAAGAACAAATTGTTTTTACGCTTAAATTAAGTTGTTATATACATTTTATAAAAATGGTGTTATACTACAAGTAGTTTGTTAGGTAAAAAATCTTGTTTTTTTTAAGTCTATGTACGCCCGTTCAGCGGACATAGGCTTTTTTTATTATATATAAGTTATAAATACAATCACAGCTAAATTGATTTAAAAAAAGCTACTCGCTTATTAAATAGCAAGTAGCATAAATATCTGACAACTAATGAATGATAACGTAGGACAAACCCGTTAAAGTAAGTGTCAAAATAAGTGTTAAAACAAGTATTGTTATGATTTTTTCTTTAAAAGAAACAGGTTTTAAACCTATGAAAACTGTTAAAGTAAAGAAAAATAAACTTGCGATAAGATAAAATATAAACAATATAAAGATAAAACTATCAGGATGATTTAAAAACTCTTGATATTGATTCATAAGGAAACTCCTTAATATGTATTAATAATCCCAATATAACAAACATGTAAAGTGGTAGCTAATGTTTATATATTTAAATATTCCAAGCTATAAAATATGATCAAATCAAAGAATCGTGTGCACTCAATGAATAACGAGCACACACGATTGTTATATCTACATTATAAATCCTTTTTTTCATCTCTGCGTTTTAAGAAGTAAGCGCCACCTAATAATCCGACTGGAATACCTGCAATCGGCGTGATAGCACTACTTAATACTATGATTATAAGTGTGAGCATCACCACATTAAATAAGTTCACTTTTAAATTTTTTAAATCCTCATATGATTGTTTGATTAAGTCTTTGAATTTCATTATAAATCTCTCCTTTAATTTATATCGTTTTTTTAATAATGCGATTTGAATGTATGAAAGCAATGAGTGCAAATGCGAAATAGACGAGTGAGTATACGACCATTACGACAATAATAGGTGTGTAAGAGACGTTACCCATCAATTTCATAAACGCAATTGCTGCAAAAAGTGCGTGTAATAAAGCAATGATAAGTGGTAAACCGAAATTAAAGATAATTTTCAATCCGAGTCCTTTCAACATATCCATTTGAGTGAAACCAATTCGTTTTAAAATACGGAAGTTATCAATCTCATCTTCGGTTTCGTCCATTTGTTTAATATAAATGATACAACCGGCAGCGATAAGGAATGATAAACCTAGGAATGATGTGACAAAGATTAATATGCCATTGGTTGAATCTAAGAGTTTTTTAACTTCATCGCGTGGTTGAATTTCAGGATTGATCTGTTTAGCAATAGCTGCTGCTTTCTTCATATCAGTATGATCTTTGATATTGATGCCATACATATTTTGCATGATGTCATTTGTCTTCAATTTATTAAATTCGGCCCTGCTAATTTCAATCACTGGCATATTAGTCGTCAAATCAAGGGGAAGCATTGTTTCTTTATCCTCTTTTGTTACTTTAAACGTTTGTTGTTGTTTACCTTCGACAGTAACGGTCTTATTTAAATTAATTTGCATCATACCTGCTGTATTTTTAGTATTTGTAATAATTGCATTGGTACCTTTAAGTTGATCATTAGGTACTAAAACGTTTTTGGCAGACATACTTTTACTATCATCTTTTAACGTCATCACCTTATCTTCTATTGTTTCGGCTGAAATAGACTCATACGTTTTAGTGCTATATCCGATATGATTTTTATCTAATTGCTGTTTGAATTGTTGTGCTTGTTTTTTGGATGAAAAATCAAAATCTTGTGGTGACATTGTTTGGAAAGTATTATTACTATTTTCCTGAGTTATTGTCGCAAAGCAAAGGACAGTTACCGTGATCGCTGAAATCACTGCAATAACAGTAAGCGACATTGCATTTTTCTTCATTCTATGCATGATTGAAGCTGTGAACACGACATCCGTAATAGATACATGACCATTTTTGAAATGCTTCAATGATTTAAAAATGAGTGATACAGAACTTCTGAAAAATAAATAGGCGCCAACGACTGTTAAAAATAAAATGATAAACGGTGAAGTCATAGTAAATGTTAATTTTTTAAATGTACCAAACATTTCAGTCGCTATATAGTAACCGAACGCTATCATGACAATGCCTAATATACCGCCTAATACTTCTAAAAATGTAATTTTAACTTTTGTAGTTTCAGTCTGACGGCGGTCTTTCATCAATGCCAATATACTGCGTTTTTTCAAAAATAAATAACTTTGAAATAAAATAAGTATAAAAGCAGTGAGTAATAAAAATAATGTTAATGCTAAAGCCATAGGTTCAAAATTAATAGATAATTTTACTGTTAAATGCATTAACTTAGATGCAATATATAGTAAAAATTGAGAACCAAATATACCTAAAACGATGCCCAATAATCCAGTTATTACAAAAATAGCGATTTGTTCAACACAAAGCATTCTTAAAATATTATTTCTAGTAAGACCTATCAACTGAAATAATGCAAATTCTTGAGTACGTCTTTTAATAAATAGGTGGTTGGCATACATTAAGAAAATCACGATCATAATAAATAAAAATATTGAGCCGACTGATGCACCTTTTCGAATAATAGCTAAAGACTGATCGTTATTAATACTGTCAGTGAACTGTAATGTCGTAAAACTAAAATATAATATGATACTCAATAACAATGAAAATAAATACATACCATAATGTTTTATATTCATTTTTAAATTTTTGAGTGTAATTTGATTAAATGACATTCGCTACACCACCTAAAGAAGATTGCAATTGAATAATGTTTTGATAAAAATCTTGTTTAGAATCTTCTCCTTGGTTTATTTCAGAATTAATATGTCCGTCTTTTAACATAATGACACGTTTGGCAAAACTTGCTGCCACTGGATCATGTGTGACCATAATAATTGTTGATTGGAATGTACGATTCATTTCTTCAAGACGGTTGAGTAAATCTTTCGCACTTTTCGAATCTAATGCACCAGTTGGTTCGTCGGCAAAAATAATCTTCGGTTTATGCACAAATGCTCTGGCAGCGGCTGTTCGTTGTTGTTGACCTCCTGATATTTCACTTGGGTATTTATTTCCCAGGTCATGAATACCTAATGCTTCAGTGACTTCTTGATAAGATTGTTCCATTTCTTTTTTGCCGTAATGCTGAACTGATAAAGGTAGCATAATGTTTTCTTTAACCGTGAGTGTTGGTAATACACTGTAATCTTGGAAAATAAATCCTAATGACTTTTTACGATATTGTGCAAGTTGTTTATTCTTTAATTGACTAATATTGTGACCGTCAACAATGACTGAGCCGCTTGAAATTGTATCAATCGAACTTAGAACATTGAGTAATGTTGTTTTACCAGACCCTGAAGGCCCCATAATTGCTACAAATTCTCCCTTTTCAACTGAAAAATTAATATCATTCAATGCTTGATATTGCTTCTTCTTACCATAAATTTTTGATAAATGATCGACTTGTAAAATTGACATGTTATCACTCCTTATTGCTTATATCTTAATTTTAGGAGCAATAAGATATTCCAGCCTTTATCTAAACTTACAAAATACGCTACCAAACTTACAGCATTGAAAGGTTAGATTTAAGAGGGAAGCGATAGTGAATTTTTATAGAGGATTAACTAATAATAAAAAATAAAAGTTTAGTTTTTGTAAATATAATTGAAATAAATAATTAAGTTATGTAATGATAGAATTAATTGATTTTACATATGAAAATTTAATTTAAGTTGAAGCATCAAATGAAAGATGGAGAAAAATTATATACCGTCACAGTGGATACTAAACAAGGTAAACGTGTTGTGGTTTTACCTAAAAAACAGTACGACAAAGTGCAAAAAGGACAGCACATTAAAATAAAAAATGGTGTTGTAGAATAGTGATTAATAAATGCGAGGAGAGCTTATATGGGAAAAGAATTAGTTGAGTGGATTATTACCTTAGCGACAGGTATTATCATAGCTATCATTCTAACTGTATTTATCGGTACTTCATATACGGTATCGGGAGAATCAATGCATCCCACTTTTGAAGATAGAGATAAAGTTATAGTGAGTAAAATTTCGAAAACATTGAATCACATTGATTCAGGGGATGTTATTATTTTTCACGCTACTGCTAAAAAAGATTATATTAAACGGTTAATTGGTAAACCTGGTGATACTGTTAAATATAAAAAAGATCAACTGTATATAAATGATAAAAAAATAAAAGAGCCTTATTTGAAAGAAAATAAAAAGAATAAAGTAAGCAAATATTTAACAGAAGATTTTAATTCCAAGACACTGAAAGGTGCTAAAGGGCATGCTAAAATTCCTAAAGATAAGTATCTAGTATTAGGGGACAATAGACAGAACAGTATAGATAGTAGATATGACGTTGGGCTAATTGATAAAAAGCAGATTGTAGGAAAAGTTATGTTTAGGTATTGGCCTATCAGCAAATGGGAAGGCGGTTTTAATCCAGATACTTTTCCAAATTAAATGTTAACAATCTCCATAGTTGATTCATTTTTATGTAAACAATGAATTGATTATGGAGATTTTTTATAGGCGTGGATAATTGGCACGGCTGTGGATAGATTTTGATTGATATTCTTTAAAACACTGTTATATCAGGGGTTTGATATGTAATTTGAGTTATCCACATCATATGTTAAAATGTTGATAATTAACAGAATTGTGTGACAATAATGTAAATGGGGTGTAAAGCATGTTTGGATTTAAGGTAAACGATGAAGTGACTTTAAAAATATTAGAAGCAAGAGAAGCGGATGCACTTTTTAAACTTATAGATCAATCACGAGCGTATTTAGCAGAATGGTTACCTCTTGTAGAATATACAAATCAAGTTGAAGACAGTCAGAAATTTATATGTTTATTGAACAATTTTCATTTTTGGTTCTCCAATTAGAAAGAGTAGTCATACAAACTTTACAAAATATATTATCATTACCGCTCATTTTACTCTCTTTAATTATTAATAGTATATCTTACTACTTCTTTTTAAAATTTTTCTTAACGATATTTCAAATATACTATTTCTTACGTCTATAGCATCTTAGAAGAGCTTTTTGATTTTAATTAATCCTTAATTATTTACTTTATTTTTTGCAACTCGGTGAATCATGTCTTCTAATTCCTCTTTTGTTTTGAACTCCTCTAAACGTGACAAAATAGAATCAAATATAACTATAGCTTTAATTGCGTGTATGTTACTTAAGTGATCAAATATAGCACCATGTGCTATAGAATGGCGATTGTTTTCGTTATTTTTGTTACTTACCACTCTATCGATGTAAAAATTTCTAGTGATTTTATCACTAAATCCAATTACACAAAACATTGCTTCAATTATAATTTTTAATTTTAAAGTATCATATTTAAAGTTTTGATTTAGATGTTTTTCATTAAATCTGAACTTACCTATTTTATCTAATTCAAGTTTATCTGATATAATTCCTTCTATTTGAGTAGTAACTGTTGTTACCACTAAGCCGTATAGATTATATTGATATCCACTAATAACTTGTTCAAATAAATTAGTTCTTTTATGTAAAAAAACCGAATTGTTCCAATGATTTTGTATTTTATTTAGTAGGTAATCATCAAAATAATTAGAAAAATATTTATTTATTTCTTCTGTACTCACATTATTTTTATACTTATCAACTAAAGACTCAATAAATTCAAGATCCATTGAGTAATGTATGGGTAATTCGTAATATTTAAATGTTTCTATAGCTTCTTCATCTAATTGTTTGATAACTTCAGTTGTATTTTGCCATACTTTGTTAATAACTTGAGATGTTCTTTGTAAGGCATCTAATGGTAAACGCTCCAGTATATACATATTATTTTGTAATAAATTTTGTGCTTTTTGAGCTGCTTTGATAGCATCTTCGTATCTTCTTAAATTGTGACTTGCTTTTTGAATAATATCATTAGGATACATTTTCCACCTCTTGAATTATTAAGTATATGTATTCATAATTATTTTAGCTTATTTTTAATTCTTAATAAAATTTTTGAGGTAAAGCAAATGGCAAAAAATCTTGAATCATTTCAGTCAATAACACCATTGCAAGAATTGGAAAATATTTATCAAACTAAAATAGTAAATACAGTTCAAGTCGAAGAGTGGAATCAAGAATATGAAGCGATGGAATTTGAATTGTTTCAATATCGTATTAAAAGTAGATTGGGCAAAAAGACACCAAAGAAAAAGGGTTATTTTGTAACTCTGTGGGAGAAAGATAAAAATCATCAAAATATACCTATACATTTTGATAAAATGAGTGACTATTTAATTATTCACATTTTTGATCAAGAACTTAACGGCATGTTTGTGTTTGATAAGAAGACGCTTTTAACCAAAGGTATTTTAAGCGACATGAACCATAAAGGTAAAATGGCATTTCGTGTGTATCCAACTTGGGATACAGATTTAAATACTACGGCCTTTAAAACTCAACAGTTGCAGAAATCCCACTTTATAGATTTAAGCCAAACTTCATTAAAACAACAAAAGCCCAAACTAGATTCGTTACTAAATCATGAAATAAATTAATTAGACATTTTAATTTCTATAAATTCAATCTCCAAAAATAAAAGTAGTTGTTTCATGGATTTCATTAAGTGTTGTGACATATCATTTATGTACAAATTGGACTAAGGATTTTATCTTGGAGCATCTTTTAATTTCAATTTACATATAAATACGGAGCATTTTGGCGAAACTCTTGAGGGAACAGGACAAGCTGAAGACCTTAGAAATCCTCACAGATTTATCTGTGTAGTATTTCTGGCTGAAGCTGTCCCCTAAGAAGGGACCCAACACAAAGAAACTGGTTTATCCAGTTTCAACAAGCAAAGCAGGTTGGGCATAGGGAGCCAATAATACAAAGTATTATAAATAAAGAAGCCAGTAAATGAATTTGTTAA
>NZ_KV791842.1:127674-171618 GCF_001808005.1 Staphylococcus sp. HMSC13A10
ACTCATTTACTGGCTATTTTTCTAGGGTTTATTCTTATACTGTTTTTTGTTCTATAACAAGCATATTAAGCAGAAATACCACTAACTTCTATAATTTAGCTTGCCATTTATTTGTCCAAACTAGGTCGTTTGGTACCCCTTTAAAGGCTGATTCTCCCATGATTTTATCTACCACTGTTTCTAAACTGATTTGATTTGAATGATAAGCATTGATATATGCTTTAACCATTGTTGCGTCATGTAAATGAGTTGTGAAGTTAAGTGAAGTGAATACTGTTGGCACTTCATGTACATACCAAGGAATTTCATTACTCATAGCAGTTGACCAACGGATACGGTAGTTGTTTTCAGCTGCGTAACCTACAATATTGGCAAATACTAAAGCAGCATCAACTTCATCACGATATTCTAAAGTTTTACCTTTAATACGTGTTGAGCCGTCGTTTACTGTTACATTAAAGCCTCGTTTTTCTAATATAGATACTAAATTATCTGTAAGTGAGTCATCAGATTTATACAATCCATTTTTTTCACCTTCAATAACATAAAGACGAATGTTTTTATGTGTTTCAGGTCGAATAGGTAATTGGTTAAGTGTATTTTTCACTAGTGTAATACCTAAATCAGCTGCTTCTTTTTGCATTTCAATATGTTTATCACAACCAACAACTTCTAATGCTTTTTCATCTTTTTCTAAAGTGTTATTAGCTTGTTTTTCATGTAGATTAATTTTTGCTTTTAATCCAAGAATACGTCTTACAGCATCATTTAAACGTTCGTCAGTAATAACGCCGTTTTTATAACCATTAAGCATGAAATTAAAATCTTCTTCAATATCGTTAAAGAATAAGAACATGTCACAACCAGCAGCAATGGCTTGAGGTACATAATCTTCACGTTTCATCGCAGCTGTCATACCTAACATATGACTCGCATCAGTTACAACAAGTCCGTTAAAGTTTAAATCATCTTTCAATAAATCTGTAATTAATTCTTTAGATAATGTTGCTGGTAAAATGTCTTCATCATTTAAAGCTGGGTTTAATTTTTTAGAGTAGTGAGGTAGTGCGATATGACCAGACATAATCATTTCAACGCCATTATCAATGTGATTAGCATATACTTTACGGAAACTTTGATCCCATTCGTCTGGAGTCATTTCATTTACGCCTAAAACAAGGTGTTGATCTCGTTCTTCTGTGCCATCACCTGGGAAATGTTTGATACATGTAATCATATCTTTTGTTTGGTTAAAGCCTTCGATAAAGGCATTTGTATATTTAATCACTGTGTCAGCATTTGTTCCGTATGCGCGAGTATTAACGATAGTATTTCTCCAATTTTCAAGAATATCAACACAAGGGTCAAAGTTGATATTTACACCTAATGCACTAGATTCTTGTCCAGAAACATATCCTGCATTATATGCAACTTTAGTATCTTGAGCTGCTTCACATTGAGCTGCAGAAGCAATGTAAGTACCGTCTTTACAAGCGCCATTACCACCTGAATCACAATTGGCAGCGATGAGTAATGGGATTTTACTGTTATGTTGTAAATCGTTAAGTAAGTGTTGTACTTGTTGTCCATTGCCACCTTGGAATCTTGCGCCTCCAATATGGTATTTATCAAGAATATCTTTATTTGTTAATTCATTATCATTAAAGTTTGCATCGTCTTCTAAAAAGAATAAATTGAAAAATAATTGACCAATTTTTTCTTCATCTGTAAGTTCTGATAGTGTATTTTCTACCCATTGAATTTGTTGATCGTTAAGATTATAAGGTTTAGATTTTAGATCTACTTTTACCATAAATAAGCCACTCCTTAGTCAAAATTATTATAAAATTGTTGAATTACACGGTCTTGAATAGTATTATCAAACTGATTATTAGTAAATAAATCGATATAAGTATGATCTAGGTCATACCAAGATTGTGCTTCATGTCCCGCTAATATTGGATAAAAATGAACATGATTGTCTTGAGCTGCTTGTAAATCTCCTCTGGCATCTCCTAATACTAAAATATGGCCAGATTTGTAAAATGGTTTTAGTTGGTTAATACAATGCTTTTTAGTGCCTGCTTCTTGCGCAAATATACTTGAAAGAAATGGTGTAAGCTCATGCTCTGTCCATTCAGTTTCTACTGCTTTTAAATTGGCAGATGATACAATAACAATATCTGCATCTTTATGTGCATGTTTCAAAGCAGAATGTACATTATCAAATGGACCTATACTAGGTAAATTCACGATTAATTCATTTACTCTATTAGACCAATCTAAAGCTAAGCGTAGTCCTTTCTTTTCTGGATGCGCTTTCATATCTTGTTCTAATTGAGGATTAGAAAATGTTGAAGTGTTGTCTACCCATTCTTTAATGTCTTGATAGCCGTCAACTGTACGACCTTGCTCATGTAATTCTGTGAGCATTTTTTCCAGACCTTGAAATCGATTAATACCTCGTGTAATTTCATATAGGTTAAATTGGTTCCAACGTTCTAGTACTTCGTCTTTTATATCGTCCAAGTTCCAAATATCAAGTAGGGCTGGACCAAAAGCACGTTCATGTTTAATTGTCATTGTATCCATACCGCAACCATCAGAATCTACACAAATGAGATAGTCATGTTGAGGTTGAAAATGTTCTAGTGAATAATTCAAATTTTTCAATCCTTTCCATTCTGTTTATAGTCTTAAGTGAAGGTGATTATTATGTTGAATCAACAAATTTTTGATGTTTTAAAAGTACATGCGTTTGAATTATTAATGGTTGATATAAATCATTATGACTTATCCGATATTAAAAATATCAGTAACCATTTAAAGTCTCCTTTTACCAATACTAAAAGTAAAAAATACAAATTAGAGTTAAAGAAACTTTTAGAAAATATGAAAAGTGATTGTATTTATCATTATGTGAATCAATTTGATGTTAATTTTTTATTATTTAAGTATAGAAAATATAATCGAGTTGTCATTCTCGGACCTTTTTTACATCAACGTCCTAATGAAAAAAGATGCCATGAGATGTTACAACAAGTACAAATTAAATATTCTAAATTATCAATTTTAAAACAATACCTTTTACAAATACCTGTTTGTCAGTATAGCCAAGCATTAAAAATGGGGCGTCTAACAGTACGATATTTGAAAAATAGAAATGTAAATTATAAAGTTGAAGAATTAGATTTTAGTTTTCATCGTAATCCTGAATCCCATTCGCACGACAAAGAACAATATGAATATACATTTAACCAAATCAAAACAGCTTATGACATTGAGAATAAGATGCTTACAGCAATTCAAAATGGCAATATTGATGAAGCGTTAAATCTATATTCCATAATGAAAGTTTCTGTTTCCGGTATTAGGCGTGTAAAAGATGATTTATTAAATCAAAAATACAAAGCCTATCTGCTTAATACGCTATGCCGTAAAAGTATAGAAAAAGCAGAAGTGAATTTACTCATCATCAATGAACTATCAGCATATTATGCTGCTAAAATTGATGATGCTATGGATGTCGAAACATTAGAAATGGTTTCAAAACAAATGATCAGTGATTATGCGCGAACAGCATTAAATGTAACATCATTAAATTATAGTTCTAATATCAACACAGTCATTCAACATATTAAAATTAACTTAGACCACCCGATACATCTAGAAGAATTGGCTGATTTAGTTGGGTTGGCGCCATCATATCTTTCAAGATTATTTAAGAAAGAAACAGGTCAGTCTATGTCTCAATACATTATGAAACTACGTGTTGAAAAAGGACGAGATCTATTAATCAATACGCCTATGACAATTGAAGAAATAGCAAACTATGTAGGTTTTAAACAACAAGGCTATTTTTCAAAATGTTTTAAGGAACAATATCAACTTGCGCCCTTAGAATATAAAAAATCTTACAATGGTGAAAACGATGAAAAAGTTACATAATGTAAATGTTTATGATTTTGTTTAACTTTTACATTACATTTTAAAATTATCATTCATTTTTGTTTTTCACTAGTTAAACACAAAGAAAAATATGCAAATAGCTGATTTTTCTGAAAATAACGTCAAAATTTTATAAAAGACTTAAAAAAATTACAAAAAATCATATAAAATTATGCTTCTCAAATGCAATTTAGTACGTCTAATTGTTTCACTCGTTGAATTCACACTGAAAATGAGCATATTTTAAAAACCCTTTGATACCAACTCTTTTTAAAGATTGGATGAGAGGGTTTTTATTTTTTATTAATTCCTAGTAGTTTACACTGAATTGACGTTTTCTCATTTGGAAATATAATGAAGTTGGGTTGGCGAAGAAAAAAACTTTTTAAATAGCAAGGAGCTGAGTAAATGAAAAAAGCAGAGATATTAAATCGTTTACATGAAAATTACCTTGTAGCTGTTGTAAGAGGTAAAAGTAAAGATGATGCTATCGCAGCTGTAAATCAAATGATAGAAGGCGGTATTTACAACATCGAAATTACCTTTACAACACCACAAGCTGAAGAAGTTATTCAATATTTAAATCAACATCAAACACATGACGATGTAGTGATTGGTGCAGGTACAGTTTTAGATAGTACTACCGCTCGATTAGCTATTTTAAATGGAGCAGAATATGTAGTTAGTCCACACTTTGATCCTGAAATTGCTAAAATGTGTAACCGTTATTCAATACCTTATTTACCAGGTTGTGGATCAGTCACAGAAATTGTTCAAGCAATGGAAACAGGTGTTGATTTAGTGAAATTATTCCCTGGAGATTTATTAGGAGCTAATTTTATTAAAAATATACATGGACCTATTCCACATATTGAATTAATGCCATCTGGTGGCGTGTCATTAGATAACATGGAAGACTGGTATCAAAAAGGTGCGTATGCAGTTGGAATTGGTAGTGCATTAATGAAAGGTTCCAAAGACGGTAACGATTCAGTTATCAAAGAAAACACACAAAAATTTGTCGAAAAATTCAAAAAAATAAGAGGGTGATGAGATGTCATTCATCACATTTGGCGAAATTTTAATGCGATTAAGCACACCGAATCATCAAACCTTCAATCAAGCTCAATCATTTGATACGTACTACGGCGGTGCAGAAATGAACGTCGCCATAGGATTATCAGGATTAGGCGTTGATACTGCAATGATTAGCGCTGTACCTAACAATGATTTAGGAAACCAAATCATTCAAAACTTAAAACGGTATAACGTTGATACAAAGCATGTGAGCCAAGCAGAAGGAAGGTTAGGACTCTATTTTACTGAAAGTGGATATGCACAACGCGCACATCGACTTATCTATGATCGTCAAATGAGTACATTTAGTCAATTTTATCATCGTGATGATGATATCGAAGTAATACTAAAGGGGCATGATTGGTTCCACATAACAGGTATTACAGCTGGTTTGAATAACGAGCTATTACAATTTTTGAAAAAAGCTGTAAAAGTAGCCAAAAAGCTAGGTCTATTTGTAAGTTGCGATTTGAATTTTAGAGCTGCTTTATGGGATTTTGAAACAGCTAGAAAAGAAATGTCAGACATATTATATGATGTGGATTTAGTCTTCGGTTATGAACCAATTGCATTGCCAGACAATGAAGGACATGACCAAAAAGATGGATTAGATAGAATGGCTGACATTGAGGAAATACAACCATATTTAGAACAAATTCACGATAAATACAATATTAAATATATTGCGTTTGTACAGAGAAAAATTTTTAGCCATAAAAGAAACCGCTTACAAGTATTTCTATCTACACAGAATCAGATAGTAAAAACTGATCCTATAGATGTCGATATATTGGATAGATTAGGAACTGGGGATGCATTTAGCGTAGGTGTCATTTATGGGATTATGCAGAAATGGAATTTAGCAAAAATTGTTGAATTTGGAATTTATAACATGAGCTATAAACACAATATATTTGGTGATTTTAGTTATGCAAGTCTAGAAAATATTTACGCGTCTATTCAAAGTAACCGAGACATTAATAGATAGAAAGAAGGCACGATTATGGGAGACACAGTTGAAAAAAGAGAAAGTAGAAAAGTTAAAAAACTTAATCATATTGCAGAACCTGCTTTAGGATTTAAAGAAAAGTTATCATACGGTTTTGGTGACTTAGGTAACGGTATGATGTTTGACATGGGACAAATTTATTTAATGATGTTCTTTACAGATATTTTAGGTATTTCAGCATTTTATGGTGGTCTTGTATTTTTGGTAGCAAAGATATTTGATGCATTTGTTGATACTGGTGTAGGTACTATCGTCGACTCACGACGTAATATTGGTCCCAAAGGTAAATTCAAACCATTTATTTTATATGGAACTGTACCATTAGCAATTGTAACGGTCTTATCATTTACTGCACCCGATTTTAGTTATACAGGAAAAGTAGTGTGGGCATTTGCTACATACTTACTATTCAATGCCGCATATTCAGTTGTTAACATTCCTTACGGTTCATTATCTGCTGCTATGACAATGAACTCAGATGACAGAACACAATTATCTGTATTTAGAAACTTAGGTTCACAAAGTGCATTATTTATAGCAGGAATTGTCGTTATACCATTAGTATCAAAATTTGATAACCATGCTATAGGTTATCCAGTAGTTGTTGCTGGATTAGCAGTATTCGGTGTTATATTCCATTTGATTTGCTATAAAGGTGTTAAAGAACGTCACGTTGTTGAACGTCCTAAAGAAAAAGGTCTTAATAAAAAAGCATTCTTTAACTTAGTGAAAAACGAAGCATTTGCAGTATTAGCAATCTTTACATTATTAACAATCATGTCAATGTTCTTAATTCAATCTTGTCAGCTTTACTACTTTAAATATGTATTAGATGAACCTAATTTAGTAGGTTTAGTAAGTACATTGAACTTTGTTGTATTATTACCTGCATTATATGCAACAACACTTATTAGTAAAAAAATGGGTAAAAAAGCAACAGCACTTATCGGTATTGGTGGTTTTGTAGTATTCGAATCTATAAATTTCCTATTATTTAGTGAAAACCACATCATGTTCTTAGTAATGAATACTATTGCACAATTCTTCTTAGTTATTCCAAACACTGTTATTTGGGCATTCATTGCTGACGTTGTGGAATACGGACAATGGAAATTTGGATTACGTTCTGAAGGTATTACGTATTCTAGTTACAGTTTCACAAGAAAAGTATTACAAGCACTTGCAGGATTTGTACCTGGTTTAGCTTTAACATTAATAGGATACAAACCAAATGTAGAACAATCAGCTGGTACAATTCAAGGTCTTAAAATATTATTCTTCGCAGTACCGGCAGTGGCTTGTTTACTTGCATTAATTATCTTCTTCATATGGTATCCATTAACAGATAAACGACATAAACAAATTGTTAAAGAACTTGCATTAAGAGAAGAAATATAAGGAGTGAAATGAGCATGGCTTTTATTAACGAAGACTTTATGCTAGAAAATGAAACAGCTAAACACTTGTATCATGATTTCGCGAAAGAAATGCCGATTTACGACTATCATTGTCACCTAGATCCAAAACAAATTAGTGATAATGTTAAATGCGATAATATTGCTGACTTATGGTTAAGTGGTGACCATTATAAATGGCGTGCAATGCGTGCACAAGGTATTGAAGAAAGATACATTACTGGAGACGCTGAACCACTTGAGAAATTTAAAAAGTGGGCTGAAGCATTAGAAAATTCAATTGGTAATCCACTATATCACTGGTCACAATTAGAATTAAAAATGTACTTTGAAATTGAAGACTTATTAACAAGTGACAACGCCGAAGAGATTTATCACCGGGCAAATGATTATTTAAAAGAACATAACGTGACGACACAATCATTAATCACTAATTCAAATGTTAATTTGATTTGTACAACTGATAACCCAACAGATGACTTAAAATATCATGATGAAATTAAAGAACAAAACGATTTTAAAACTGTAGTCTTACCAGCGTTTAGACCTGATGATGTGTTCAAAGTTGGTGACAAAGCATTTACTGATTTAATACAAAAATTAGAAGGCTTAACACATAAAATAGATAATCCATCTCAATTTGTAGATGCGTTAAATCAACGTATTCAATACTTCCATGACAAAGGCGGACGTCTTGCTGACCATGGTTTAGAAGAAATACATTTTGAAAGTTATACAACACAAGATATTGAAGCAATCTTCAATAAGGCTATAAATAATGAAGACGTTTCAAAATATGAAGCATTCCAATTCCAAACATTTATTTTGAACGAATTAAGTAAAGCCTATCATGAACATAGTTGGGTAATGCAAATTCACTTTGGCGCTATCCGAAATAACAATACTAAAATGTTTGAAAAAGTAGGTAGAGATGCTGGATTTGATTCTATCCGAGATCAAGACAACTTAGCGTATCATTTAAACGCAACGTTAGACATGATGGAACAAGGTAATCATTTACCAAAAACGATTTTATATAATTTAAACCCAATTTATAACGATATTGTAGGTTCTACGATTGCAAACTTCCAAACTGAACCTGGTATTCAAAGTAAAGTTCAACACGGTGCTGGTTGGTGGTTTAATGATACAAAACGAGGTATGTTACGCCAAATGTCATCATTAGCAGACCAAGGATTATTAATGCATTTCGTAGGTATGCTTACTGATTCAAGAAGCTTTATTTCATACTCAAGACATGATTACTTTAGACGAATTTTATCTACTTTTATAGGTGATTTAGTAGAAAAAGGTGAAATTCCAAATGATGATCAATTGTTACAACGAATGATTGAGAACATCTGTTATAACAATGCATATCATTATTTCAAACTTATTTAGGAGGACAATATTATGAAAATGTCATTTAGATGGTATGGGAAAGATGATCCCATTAGCTTAGAATATATTAAACAAATACCAGGGATGAAAGGTATTGTAACTGCGATATACGATGTGCCAGTTGGAGAGGTATGGCCATTAGATAAAATCAAAGCATTAAAACAAGAAGTAGAAGATGCAGGTATGGAAATATCTGTGATTGAAAGTGTACCAGTACATGAAGATATTAAATTAGGTAAACCGACAAGAGATAAATATATTGAAAATTATTGCCAAACTTTACGCAATTTAGGACAAGTTGGTATTAACACAGTATGTTATAACTTTATGCCAGTATTCGACTGGACAAGATCTCAATTAGATTATCGCTTAGACGATGGATCTACATGCTTAATTTATGATGAGAAAGATGTTGAAAAAATGAATCCACTAAGTGGTGAATTATCATTACCTGGTTGGGATTCAAGTTATACAAAAGAAGACTTAAATCAATTATTTGAAGATTATAAACAAGTGGATGAAGAAAAATTATGGGAAAACTTAAATTACTTTATTCAAAAAGTCATTCCGGTTGCTGAAGAGGAAGACGTTCTAATGGCGATACATCCGGACGATCCACCTTGGAATATCTTTGGCTTACCACGTATCATCACTAACAAAGAAAACTTAGAACGATTCATTAACTTATATGATTCTAGAAGTAATGGATTAACAATGTGTTCTGGTTCTTTAGGTGCAGATAGAAAAAATGACTTTGTAGATATGTTACGTTATTTCGGCCAAAAAGACCGTGTTCATTTTGTACATGCACGTAATGTTAAATTAATTGGTGACAAATCATTCCAAGAATCTGGTCATTTATCTGAAGATGGATCTATTGATATGTATGAAGTCGTTCAAGCAATGTATGATTTCGGATATGAAGGACCAATTAGACCTGACCATGGACGTATGATATGGGGCGAAACAGGCAAACCAGGTTATGGATTGTATGACCGTGCCTTAGGTGCAACATATTTAAACGGGTTATATGAAGCAGTTAGTAAAACTAACAAATAAACTAAAGGAGAAATCAATTTATGAAATTACCTTTCAATATAGATTTAACTAACAAAGTAGTAGTAATTACAGGCGGAACAGGCGTACTTGGAAGTGCGATGTCAACAGCATTAGCACAAAGTGGTGCTAAAGTCGCTATGGTTGGAATTGCAGATGATAATAATGGTTTAGTTGATCAAATCAAAGCATTAGGTGGAGAATCTAAAGTATTTTTAGGAGACGTCACTAAAAAAGCGGACATGGAAAGAGTAAAAAAAGAAGTTAATGAAGCTTTCGGTAGCGTTGATATTTTAATTAATGGTGCTGGCGGAAATTCTCCAAAAGGTACAACTGATGATGAACGTTTTGAAGGCCAACTTGATCAAGAAGGTAAGACATTCTTCGATTTAGATGAAAAGAGCGTAGGATTTGTGATGGATCTTAACTTCTTAGGTACATTTATTCCTTCACAAGTATTCGCAACTGATATGTTAGATAAAGAAGAAGCATCAATTATCAACATTTCATCTATGAACGCATTTACACCATTAACTAAAATTCCTGGTTATAGTGGTGCTAAAGCAGCAATTAGTAACTTTACACAATGGTTAAGTGTTTACTTCTCTAAAACTAATATTCGCGTCAATGCGATTGCACCAGGATTTTTATTAACAAAACAAAATGAAGCGTTATTATTGAATGAAGACGGAAGTTACACTGACCGCTCTAGAAAAATCATCAATGCGACACCTATGGAACGCTTTGGTAAACCAGAAGAACTTATTGGTGCATTATTATTCCTAGTAAGCGAAGAAGCATCTAGCTTTATAAATGGTGTAGTATTACCGATTGATGGAGGATTTAACGCATATTCTGGTGTTTAATGAATAGGAGGAGCTTAAGTTGTTATATCCAATATTTACAGAAACAAGACAACTACTTGATTTATGTGGAACATGGAAATTTAAATTAATTCAGCATCAAGAGAAAATTGATGTGAGTCAACCTTTAGATACAGATGAGGTCATGGCTGTTCCCGGTTCATTTAATGATCAAGGTGTGATTCAAACAATTAGAAATCACGTAGGTGATGTATGTTATGAACGCGACATCGTTATTCCTAAACATCTAAAAGGTGAACGCATTGTATTAAGATTCGGCTCTGTGACACATCACGCTAAAGTTTATATTGATGGACAAGAAGTCGTGACACATTCAGGTGGATTTTTACCATTTGAAGCGGATATTTCTGATATCGCTACTGTTGGTGCACACCGTTTAACAGTTGTTGTGAACAATGTTCTGACACACAGTACATTACCTGTAGGAAACTATAGTGAACGTACAGATAAAGACGGCAATGTGACACCTGTCAATGTACCTAACTTTGACTTCTTTAACTACTCAGGTATTCATCGCCCAGTGAAAATTTATTCAACACCTCAAACTTATATTGAGGACATTGTTATTAATCCTGAAGTAAAAAGTGAATCACAAAGTATTGTGAATTACAAAGTGAGCACACAACAACACGGTGATCAAATCGACAAAGTTAAAGTAACTGTTTTAGATGAAGAAGGAACAGTAGTCGCTGAACATGAGGGTACTGAAGGTCAGATTACTATTGAAAATCCACGTCTATGGGAACCATTGAATGCTTATTTATACAATATGAAAGTAGAATTATTAAATGGTACTGAGTGCGTGGATGTTTATACTGAACGTTTTGGTATTCGTTCAGTTGAAGTGAAAAACGGTCAATTCTTAATTAATAATAAGCCATTTTACTTTAAAGGATTCGGTAAACACGAAGATACTTTTTATAATGGACGTGGCTTAAATGAATCAGCTAATGTGATGGATATTAACTTGATGAAATGGATTGGCGCAAACTCATTTAGAACATCACACTATCCTTATTCAGAGGAAATGATGCGTCTAGCTGATGAACAAGGTATTGTTGTGATTGATGAAACAACTGGTGTTGGTATTCATCTTAACTTCGCAGTCGAACTTATTGGTGATGCCGAACAACAAGATACGTGGAAAGATATTCAAACACATCAAGCGCACAAAGAAGTGATTGAAGGATTAATTGAAAGAGATAAAAATCACGCATGTGTAGTAATGTGGTCTATTGCGAATGAACCAGCTTCTAATGAAAAAGGTGCGAAAGAATACTTTGAACCATTTATTAACCTAGCTAGAGTAAAAGATCCACAAAATAGACCAGTGACAATTGTTACAATTCTAATGGCGCAACCAGATGTTTGTGAAGTACAAGATTTAGTTGATGTACTTTGTCTCAATAGATATTACGGTTGGTACACACAATCAGGTGATTTAGAAAGTGCTAAAGAAGCATTGGATAAAGAATTGTCTGAATGGTCTAAGCGTCAACCTAATAAACCAATTATGTTTACAGAATATGGCGCTGATACAGTTGCAGGTATGCATGCGATTGATGATCAAATGTTTACAGAAGAATATCAATTAAGATACTATAAAGCCAATCATGAAGTGATGGATCAATATCCTCAATTTATTGGTGAACAAACATGGAACTTTGCTGATTTTGAAACATCAAATGGTATTATCCGTGTTCAAGGTAATAAAAAAGGTATCTTCACTCGTGATCGTAAGCCAAAAGCTATCGCACATTACTTTAAAGAGCGTTGGCATAATATTCCAGATTTCGGTTATAAATCATAATCGAACCTAAACCCAAACCTTAACGAAGAGTTATAATGTAAGCTAAAAAATATAAAATATAAACAGACCAACATATAAAACCAACTAAAGCCTCCAACTTTAGTTGGTTTATTTTTATATACTGCTTTCAATTAGTACCCTTCCCAAGGTTCAGTTTTAGCCAGAAATACGACACAGATAAATCCGTGAATATTTCTAGGGTCTTCAACTAGTACGGTTTTCTCGGGGGTCTCGCTATAAATATGACGTATTAGTCTATAGATTTATTTTTAAATGCTGAATACTATTTTAATCATTTTAAAGAACTATATGAATACTCTAGTGTTTCATTTTCAATTGCTGTTTTAATTTAAAATAATGATGCTTGTTAATAGGCTCTTTCTGGTAAATATGAATAAAATTTTGGTAAAATGTCAACAATGAGTAAATAAAAATTTAGTCACTAACTTTTCATGTTAACTCAATTGATGAGTGATTTATCCATGATGTTATGGGTGAGGAAACGTTGATTTATTCATTAATGATGAAAACATGACATACCTATATATAAATGAGAAGGAGATGAATATGTCTTATGTCTAGAATCGTTTTAGCTGAAGCATATCGTACACCAATTGGCGTTTTTGGAGGTGCATTTAAAGACCTACCTGCCTACGAATTAGGAGCAACTTTAATACAACACATTTTAAAAACAACAAATATCGATCCTAAAGAAATTAATGAAGTTATCTTAGGCAATGTTTTACAAGCTGGCCAAGGACAAAACCCTGCACGAATTGCGGCGATGAAAGGTGGCTTACCAGAAACAGTACCATCATTTACAGTTAATAAAGTATGTGGATCAGGTTTGAAATCTATTCAACTTGCGTATCAATCTATTCTAGCTGGCGATAATGAAGTCGTACTCGCAGGCGGTATGGAAAGCATGTCACAGTCCCCAATGCTAATGAAAAATGCGCGCTTTGGATTTAAAATGGGCGACCAAAAATTAGTCGATAGTATGGTAGCAGATGGTCTAACGGACGTCTTTAATGACTATCATATGGGTATTACTGCTGAAAACTTAGTCGACAAATATAACATTAGTCGTGAAGCTCAAGATGAATTTGCAGCTCAATCCCAACAAAAAGCAGAAGCAGCACAAAATAGTGGCGCTTTTGACGCAGAGATTGTGCCAGTTGAAGTACCACAACGTAAAGGTGAACCTCTAGTAGTATCTCAAGATGAAGGCGTTCGCAAAGGAACAACAGCGGATAAATTAAGTCATTTAAGACCAGTCTTTAAAAAGGATGGCTCAGTGACTGCAGGTAACGCTTCAGGCATTAATGACGGTGCATCTGTGATGTTAGTGATGACTGAAGATAAAGCTAAAGAATTAAACATCAAACCTATCGCAGTGTTAGATGGTTTCGGTACAAGTGGTGTTGATCCTTCTATTATGGGTATTGGACCAGTTGAAGCGGTTAATAAAGTATTACAACGTACAAATAAATCAGTAGATGACATTGATGTATTTGAGTTAAACGAGGCATTTGCATCACAAGCCTTAGCTGTAAATCAAGAACTTCAATTACCAGAAGATAAAGTTAATACTAAAGGCGGCGCAATTGCGTTAGGTCATCCTATCGGCGCATCAGGTGCACGCATTTTAGTAACACTTTTACATCAATTAAACGAGGACAAACCAACAGGACTTGCCTCATTATGTATTGGTGGCGGACAAGGTATCGCTACAGTCGTTTCACGTTATGAAGATTAAATAGAGATATCAATTATGGTTTATTAAGGAAATAGTCGGAGAAGATATTTATATGTCCTCTTTCTAAATAGTATTAATAAATTAGAAACACTTTCGTTGAATTTATAATAAAATAAATTTAAACGGAGGTGTTTTTTATTATGACCGTAGTTTTTTATTCATATGCTATAAAAAATTTTAGAAGTCTGATAAATAAAGTGAATACTGATTTAGATTTTGTGATTATTACTACTAATGAACATAATGCTGTATTGATTTCCGAAAATAATTATAATGCCATCATGGAAACAATGTACTTACAACAATCACCGGCCAACGCTAAACATTTAGCTAAATCTATAGCTGATTTAGAACGTGGAAATACTACAGAAATAGATATGGATTCAAATGAATAATAAAAAAGGGAGTATCTATGATTTGAGATACTTCCTTAATTAGTTGTTATTGGTTTTTAGATACACGTCTGAATGTTAGTAATGAACCTACAGCTAATAAAATAGCTGCTACTGTTGTAACGAATGTTGTATTAGATTGTCCTGTTTCTGGTAATGCTTTAGCTTGTGATTGTTCTTGGGTATTGTTTTGAATTGTAGCATTACTATTTGTAGCTTGTGTTTGTTGATCGTTTTGTTGAGTATTTACTGTATTGTCAGTCGCTTTTTCTGATTGATTATTGTTTTGAGTAGCTACATTATTGTCAGTCGCTTGTTGTTGGTCATTGCTTTTTGAATTATCAAAATCATATTTACCTAATTTATAAAATTCAGCATCAGAATCATCGTTTGATGCTAAAAGACCTGAACCATTTTCTACAGTTCCGTCTTTATATACTCTGATAGCACCACCGCCAACATTAGAAGCATTATGATAATTTAAAAGATAATAGTCTCCTTTATCTTGCGTTTTGTCGAACTTAACTCTGTCAGGATTGCCACCATTATTTTGCCAAACTGATGTAGCAATAGATTGAACATTATTACCATTTAATTGGTATTCAGATGCATTTGCATCATGTGTATTAACTCCTGTAAATAATAAAGTTCCTGCTAATGTTGTTGCACCTAATATGGTTAATTTTTTCATTTAAAAACACTCCTCATTATTTTTGTGATTTTTATTTATATTTCACAGTGATGATTAATCGTAAAATATAAATTTAGATAAATAGTTCGTCATGTTTTTTAACCTCCCAATACAGGTTTTTTAAAATGAAACAAGATAATGATTTATAAAATGAAAGACACCATAAATACAGTGATTAATGGTGCCTATACATAGAAGTTTATAAATTGTCGAATGAATGATCTTCTTTGTCTTTCTCTTGTTTGCCAGAATCGGTATCGTTATAATCAATAACTTTAGTTACGTCATCTTTGTCATCTTTAGTGACTTTAGTATTTTTTGGTACTTCAACTAATGTTAATTCTGAAATATATTGATCAATTTTAGGTTGATTGTCATTATCAACATCACTCGTTAATGTCGCAAATCCGGCAAATGTTTTACCTTTATATTCAAATGGCTCGATTTCGTAGTCTGACGATTGAGGGAAGTTACTTTTTAAGCCATCTTCATCAATTTTGTTATGGTTAGATAGCCAATCTGTTTTTTCTTCACCAATGTCACCACTCATATCCATTTCTCTTTGATAATCGGCTAATTGCACGTCTTCTTTGAGGACGTCACCTTTTTTAGTGTATAAAATAGTTTTCAAATCAGAAGGCTCGTATTTAATGTTGACTTTATTTTGGTCATCATTAATGCCATGATTCATCTCATATTCAGTTAACTTAGTTAATTTACGGTCAATATCTGAAACATCAGTACTAACAAGTTGGTCAAAACTTACTTGATCATTGATTTTGTCGCTATAGTTGTAACCTTGTCCGTCTTTAATATAGCCAATATTAGTGATACTGAATTTTTTCAAACTATCTTTTGGATGTTTGATGAAATCGTTGTTAGATACTTTTTCACTTGGAATACTATCGTTTTTTAATGTAACGATTAATTGTTCTTTTGGATTGTCTAACAATTGTTTAAGTTGAACAGTTTTAGTTGAATGATGTGAACTATCCTTAGTTTGATGTTTGTCTGATTCCGCTTTGTGACTTGAGTTAGACTGACCGTCGTCTTGATGTGATGTACTACAAGCTGTTAATAGTAATGTTGCGCCTAATATACTTACTAAAATTCTTTTCACTATAAAAAACATCCTTTGAATTTAAAATATTATTTCACACGTGTGAATGTAGTTTCGTCATCTGCTGCTTCACCGGGTTCTTCGGTAACTGTAAGTGTGTCATCTTTGACTTTAACGTAAGCTGTTTCACCTACCAATTTGATCTTAGCTAAATCTTTATGGTCTTCATCGTCTTTAATCGTTCCTTCAACTGTAGATCCTTCAATGTTAACTTTTAATTTATCGTCTTTAACTGTCAGTTCTTGACCTTCACTGTTTTTCCATTTTCCTTCAGCTTGTTTTGCGGGGCCATTAGAACAAGCCGCCGCAAAAGTAATTAGTAAAGTTAATAGTATTAGAATTTTTTTCATGTGAGGAATCTCCCTTAAATTTTATTTAATATATAGTTATTTTGTAATTTCCATAGTTCTTTGCTAAATGTCTCAATTAATGTTTGAGGTGACACCAAACGTAAAGAATGTCGATACATGAAACAGAGGTTAAGTGCATCAGACTCTGATATCGCAAGTACCACTGTGATTGTTTGACGTGTCCTTTGAATGGTATACGTTTCATATTGTTTGTTTAATTGTCTATAAAGTTGATAAGTCATTTCATAAGTTACATTGATATAAGTAGGGTTATTGTCTTGAGTGAATTGATATGATAAATAATAATTACATGTTGACTTTTCATATATTATTGTTTGATTATGTGTATTTAAAAATGACTTAATATCTTTAATATCTCTTTGAATCGTGCGTTCATTTGTATTAAAAAATTCAGCCATATGTTTAACGTTCACGTGATGGTTAGATAACAATTTTTTATAAATAGATAAAATTCTTTTTGTTTTGTACCCCACAGTGTCGTGCCCTCCCTAGCCATATTATATTGAAAAAGTTGCTTGATAATTGTCGTTTCAATGATTTTGTAGATATGGATTTAAAACGCTTTATCATGATGTTTTGAGTGTTTTAAGTTGGTAGAAATAAAAATAGAACCACTGACAAAATGTGTCGTGGTTCTAGTCGTCTTAGTAATGATTGATTTGTGATTATGGTGGGGCACTGTGTTTTATTAATAGTTCAATATAAACTTGAATATATGTCATGTCTCTTCCTCCTTTTTTACGTATTCAAGTTGTAAACTAAGAAACAATTGAAAATTGTTTCTCTTGAACTTGAACTTTGGAATGAACAAAGTTTCATTTGGAGGAGGGGATAGGGATGTGTTGCAGTATAAGGAGAGAACGTGCAGTTAAAAATTATTTTTTCTTTGAAAAAATAATTTCGATTTTGGTTTTGTGGTGTGTGATGTTGAAAAAGTTGCGAGAGAAATGGTAGTGGGAGGTAGCAATGTATTTAAAAAGCCCCAAAGGTGGATTGAATATCCACTTTTGGGGTGATTGCTTTCGTATATCTCGTTAAATGTCTAAATAATATCGTTATCCTTTAAAAATATAATTCATTAATTGATTAATTGTAATTAATTTTAAAATTCAAATTAAAAGGATTACAATTATATATAGATAATAAATTTTAGAGGTGTTGGTCGTGAATATTAAAATTACTAAAATACTAGAATTAGCGATTTCATGGATTACGTTATTTATCATTGGTACGGATTTATTTGTCATATCGCCTTTGTTGCCAAACATTCAACAAAATTTTGATATCTCTAAATATGAAGCTAGTTGGTCTGTGACAGTATTTTCAATTATGTATGCTATCATGGCTCCAATATTTGGGATATTAACGGATAAATGGGGGAAAAAACGTAATATAGTCGTTGGTTTAATCTTCTTTGCTTTATCTAGTTTTTTAACGTTTTTAACTCCCAACTTTGTATTACTGTTAATTAGTAGAATAATTGCAGGTACCTCTGCATCTATGATTACATCTTCAGTGTTTGCGATAACAGGGGATCTCGCACCGTCTTCTAAAAAAGGACTATGGCTATCAATAGCAACTTCTGGATTTTTAACTTCAATTTGGATTGGTGCACCACTAGGAAATCTTTTAAGTAATATCACAAATTGGAGAACTGTCTTTTTATATCTTTCAATAGCTTCAATCATCAGTGCTATTTTAATCATATTTATATATCCAAATCATATTAATTCTGGAAGTGATCGTCAGCTTGATGCTAAAACACTTTCTCCTATTATCAAAGATGTTGTTGTGACTACATTTTGGGCATTTGCGATTTATGGTTTGTATACTTATTTAGGCAGTGCACTACGAGATATCAATCATTTAAATTCAAGCATTGTGGGAATTGCCTTTGTATTTTATGGTGTGGGAGCACTTGTAGGAAGTCTACTAGGTGGCGTACTTTCCGATCGTTTGAAAAATAATACATTGATTTCTAGCACATTTATCGGACTAGCCATTGCTTTAGTGCTAGTAGGGATTACGTTTAAAAATATCTATCTGGTTTATCCATTATTAACATTATTAGGTATTAGTGGCTATATTGTATTTTCAGCCTTTCAAGCCTTTATATCTAAACGCCATCGTGAAACATCCGGCAGTGCCATGTCATGGAATCAAACAGCAATGTATTTAGGCATCACATTAAGTTCTGTCGTTGGAGGTATTTTAATAGAAAACAGTCATATTGTATTACTCACTCTATCATGTGCGTTATCAGCAGTTTTAGGAATGTTTTGGTTTAAATCTCGAATAAAACATAACTGATATGTATAGCGGACTGTTTTAGAAAAATGGATGATTTTGTTGAACAGTGAATATGGCATATGTTCTTTATATTTTTGGTATTTTTTTAAAACGAAATTTGTATGTTTTATCAATGAAAAATCCCCTCAAAATTAGAAGTGGAATCTAACTTTGAGGGGATACATTTATCTATAATAATATAGTTTATTTTTTATTTTTCTTATTACGTTCGTTCATAGAAATGATTATCGGTAATAAACCACAACAAATCATGATTATGAATAAAATTTCAGCGTTCATGTTAAAATACCTCATTTGTTTAAATTATTTATGTTCTTTCACTTTTTGATAGGATGTATAAAATTTAACACTATCTACAAAAGCCAAAATTAATGGATATAAACTAGCCAAATAGTTGTGCTCATAAAAAATGAAATAGGCAGCAACAGTTAGACAAATTAAAAATAAAATAGTGGTTAAAACAAGCATTGATTTATGTTTTTTCATTTATTATGTTTCACCTCTATATATACAATTTAATCATTTCTATGTTCATCATCTTCCTTATTAGGTTTAGTTAAAATGTCTGTGGTAAATCCCCATACTGCGACAATAGCAACAAATAGCAATGAATATAAAGCATTAATGTAATCTGTTGTAATGACAAGTATTCCATATACGATTACAAATAAAGTTAAAAGTAAAAAAGAAATAGTTCTTATTTTAGATTTAGTCATAGTATATTCAACCTTTCACGTTACTTTTAAAATTCTATTTTTTATAAATAAGATTTTTAACGGGATTGCTAATGATTTTTAATGAAAAGCATATTTATTCATCTAGTTTTGATTATTGAATATAATGTTTATCATAAAAATACCCTTTTCATTAAAAAGTTCCTTATAATTCATGTTAACTTAAAAATACAATATTCATCTACATATTTTATTTATTTTTATAAAAATAAAGGAATTAGATTAAGATATTTAAAGTGAAAAATATTAAATTAAAATGAATAATTCATATATACCGATTACACATATAAATTAATATGTTATGTTGAAGAAAAAGGGTGTGGAAAATATGCTAACTAAAAACATAAAGTATCCATATACTAAATTCATTTTTGATGTTGTTGGTGTGGTTTCAAGCATTGGTCTCTTATTATTATTGATATTTAATTCTTACGCTAATTTTGAAAGTAATGGTAGTTCAGAGGTAGGAATTGAATGGACAGGAAATACTTTGGTTTCTGGAGCTATACTAATTGGTTTAATCGTAGTATGTGCTTGTGTTTCTTTTATCCTTAAAAAAATTAAACAATAATAGGGATTATATGTATTTAACTCGTATAATCGAATAGACAGTATTAAGGGAGTGGGACAGAAATAACATTTTTCCAAAATTTATTTCGTTGTCCCACCCCGGCAAGGTTGACTATAATTGAAAAAAGCTTGATACAAGTGCATTTTCAATTCAGTCAACTACTGCCTATATATAATTGTAGCCTGAGACATTGATTTATGTCCCAGGCTGTTTGTATTTTAATTCAGCATTTGACTCAAATCATCTTCAATTTTTAGCCTTTTTAATCATCATTTGTTTTCTATAATGATTTCCCATGCAAAGGTGTTTTTTTGAGTGATTTTGTATTGGAAATCATTTTTCTTAAGTAAAGTGTCTATCTCTTCTAGATAGGGATAGTATTCGGTTTTTAAGTCTTCAACTAAATTAATGTAGTTCTTTTTTGTATACTTCTCTATAATTTCTTTTTTAGATAATTCATCTTTGAATAACGTATCTAATATAATAATACGTCCATCCGTATTTAAATGCCTTTTCATATTCTTAAACGCAGTATCTTTCTCTTTATAAGTAAGATGATGAAAAGAAAATGAAGCAACGATAAAATCGAATTTCTTAGTCGTAGGAATATCTAAAAAATGACCATATTCAATATTGATATTCTTATCTCTTTTGGCTACCTCACGCATTTCTTTTGAAGGATCAATAGAGAAAATATTTTTAATGTCATTATTTTTATACATTAACTCTGTTAAATTTCCGGTACCAGCACCAATATCTAGAACATCACCATAAACCTTTTTAGATATTTGTGAAATTAGATCGTTATAGTTATAAAATACATCATAATATTCCTCGTTATTACCATTAACTGTTTGGTCATAATCGTTTGCCCAATTTTTAAAAATATCCATAAACCGCATAAAGAAGTCCCCTTTTTGAGTAATCATATAGAAATCGTCAACTTTAAAATACTACTTTTTGTTTTATATTTCATCATATAAGTCTTATTACCTTATGGAATATGTAGGTTTTATTGCAAAGTCAGAAAAAAGACAACTTACATTAAAAGTTGCCTTTTGTATTTTAAGTCAATATTTGACTATGATAGTTTTTCAATTTTTAGATTTTTTGTTTTGATAATAGCGAGTAATTATCAAGGCAGTAATAGCACATGCGATGCCACCAATTAATCTAGCAATCCATATATTGATTGGAGCACTTTCAAAAATCATCAATACCATATTACCAACAAAAATAGATATAAAAATTATTAAAATAGTTCTTAATGTAGACATATCATCGACCTCTTTCATCTTTATGTACTAGCTTCGAACTTTTATTTATTTTTATCCTTCAGTAAATCAGAAGTTGGAGTGAAAAATAAAGCTAATATAATACTTGTTGCTAGACAGTCACCCCATGAAAAATCTTTACCTAAAATCCAGTCAATAACGTAATGAATTATAAAAATTAATATAAAAAAGAATAAAAATCTCCGAAGATGCTTCATAATAAAGTCTCCTTCTATGGCATTCTTTTTATTAAAATTGGAGTTAAATATTTTAATAAATCAATATTAATGATTTCTTTGTAGAAAAACATTTATTATTAACCAAATCATGTAATATTAAAATATTTAATAGAATAAAAAGTAATAAAATATTAACAAAGTTCTATAGCAGAATCTAATGTAGATGGAATATAATTAATAAATTCAGATTGTAAATTAAAAAATAAATTAAAAATTAATGGTAACTAGAAATCATTTTATGTTAAAAATATAAGAGAGAATAATTTTTTAAAGATTTAACATATTTTAAAACTTTCATTAATGAGGTGTGAGTAGTGTTCGAAATTAAAGATGAAAATTATGTAAAACGTGCATTCAAAGTATTTATTTGTACAATGGTTGTTTTGATGATCACATTTATATTAGCGCTTATATTTAGTCCCTCATTAGAGACATTCAAACATATTGGAGATAAAGTTAGTATAACTGCAACACATGGTTTAGGAAAAGTTTGGCAATATATTGTAAATAATGGTTTTAAAACTCCGTTACAAATGTTCATACTTTCTTTAATTCCAATTCCATTTTTATATTGCTTAAATTTAATATCTACTACAATCATAACTGGAATAATGTTTGGTTTTGCGATTAACTTTGATTTGCATAAAGGTACAATAATGGTAGTTTCATCGATTCCACATGCAATTATAGAATTACTAGCATTTTGTTTCGTAGTTAGTGCATTGTATAAATTTAATCAAGCAATTGTCAGAAAAGTAAGTAATATGTTTAGAAAAACTAAAAAAACTAATTATTCTATTAAATTAGCCTTTACTAACCTAATCAAAATCTATGTTTTAATTGCTTTACCTCTATATATTATCGCAGCCTTTTTAGAAACCTACTTTACAGATTTTATAAATAATATATTTGCTTAAATATATTTTGAGAGGCAAGTTTCTAAAATTAGAGTGGAGGTTTGAACGAGGTATGACAAAAAGAAACTTAAGACTATTATTTAATATTATCTTTTCTGTATTATTCGTTCTTTACTTTGGACTTGAATTTTTTACAAATATAAATGCGTTTTATTACTTTATACCAATTATCATTTTAATGATTATTTGTTTAATATTAAGAGATAAATTAGCGCCCAAAAATGGCAGATGAACTATGAAAAACAAAAATAATAGAAAAAGAGTACAAAGCAATGCTTTGTACTCTAAATTAATCTATATGAACTTATTTATTATCTTTAGAAAAGCGTTTGAAAGTTAATAGTGAACCTGCTGCTAACATTACTGCTGCAATCATAGTAACTAAAGTTGTGTTAGATGTTTCACCAGTTTCTGGTAATGTTTGAGCTTCAGATTGTGATTGAGTATTGTCTTGAGTTACTGTGTTATCAGTAGCTGGTGTTTGTTGTTCATTATTTTGATTAGTATCTTCAGAACCAACTGAACCTTTTTGAACTAAATTACCATCATAATCATAAATATCACCAGTATCTTTCTTAACAAATAATGTTGTAGGAGATTGGTTGGGTTCTTCACCAAAAATAATTGGATAACTATTATCAACTGGATAATCTACATCATCTTGATAAAACTCAGTAAAGTTAGTACCTTCTTTAGGATGAAAGTTACTATTATTAGTTACTAAATTTCTCACACTATCTTCAGCTTGTGATTTAGATACGTTTTCAGCAGCGTGCGCATTAACCCCTGTAAATAATAATGCTCCTGCTAAAGTTGTTGCCCCTAAAATTTTAGTTGTTTTCATAAAAATATCTCCCATCTATAATTTTTTGAATATTGCAACTAAATAATAACATAGGCTACTAAATAAAAAAATAATATTTTTAAAATAATTCTTAGTATTTAGACAATACAAAATAATTGTCATTAAATGTCTATATTATTGGTTGAAGTATATAGTTTTATTTACAAAATCAAGGGGTTAACTTATTTGAAGGATATTTAAACTACGATCAAAAAAATAGGCATTCAGAAATAAGAATATTAGCCTTTAAATGTTAAATTGTATAACTAATAATAGAATAGAGTAGACATTTGTTTTATGATCATATGAATTTTAGACTACTTTTAGACATACTTGGATCAAGTGGGTGACTAGGCTAAATTCCTTTTGTATAAGTTCAGGATTTGTGGTAATATCATCATGCATAAAAATACGAGATACTAATAGATAAGAAGGTTTAAATATATCATGAAGGAAAATTTTTGGAGTGAACTACCACGTCCGTTTTTCATTTTAGCTCCTATGGAAGATGTGACGGATATTGTCTTTCGTCATGTCGTGAGTGAAGCGGCTAGACCGGATGTGTTTTTCACTGAATTTACGAATACAGAGAGTTTTTGTCATCCTGAAGGCGTGCACAGTGTTCGTGGACGTTTAACATTTAGTGAAGATGAACAGCCTATGGTTGCACATATATGGGGAGATAAACCCGAGCAATTCCGTGAGACGAGCGTCCGTTTAGCAGAGATGGGCTTTAAAGGCATTGATTTAAATATGGGCTGTCCTGTAGCAAACGTTGCTAAAAAAGGTAAAGGATCTGGCTTAATTTTACGACCTGAAGTTGCGGCTGAAATCATTCAAGCGACTAAAGAAGGCGGATTACCTGTAAGTGTTAAAACGAGATTAGGTTATTATGAAATTGATGAATGGAGAGATTGGTTGAGACACGTCTTCGAACAAGACATCGCAAATCTTTCTATCCATCTTCGTACACGTAAAGAAATGAGTAAAGTCGACGCACACTGGGAACTCATCGAAGCCATTAAACAATTGCGAGATGAAATTGCACCGAATACATTATTAACAATTAATGGTGATATTCCAGACAGACAAACAGGTCTTGAACTTGCTGAAAAATATGGCGTTGATGGTGTCATGATTGGTAGAGGTATTTTCCACAATCCATTTGCCTTTGAAAAAGAACCACGTGAACATACGAGTAAAGAATTATTAGGATTGTTAAGACTACATTTATCATTATTCCAAAAATATGATAAAGATGAAGCCAAACAATTCAAAAGCTTACGTAGATTCTTCAAAATATACGTAAGAGGTATCAAAGGTGCTAGTCAATTACGACACCAATTGATGGAGACAAAATCAATTGCCGAAGCACGTGAACTGCTTGATGAGTTTGAAGCTAATATAGTTGAGGACGTAGAAATTTAAGACGTAAGACTAATGTTGCACCCCAAAAGTTGGACTAAAATCTAACTTTATGGGGTGCATTTGTATAGGTAAATATTATAAATTTAAACACAACAAACACCCCTGTTAACCATATGGCTAGCAGGGGTGTTTTTGGATATTTATCGCATTTTTTAATCGCTTTTTTTATAAGTTAAACAGTTAAACATTTTCAAGTTTCAAAAACATATGTCGAATTCAAACTTTTATAAGTGGATATAATTATAAGATTTAGCTTGGCTAGCTGAAATCGTACGTGTATCTGTTACATAAGGTCCGCCTGAATAGTTCATTTCTGAAACAGTAACGGATCCATCACTACCGACACTTTCTACATAAGCTACGTGACCATAAGTACCTTCAGATGTTTGTAGGATAGAACCTTTTTCAGGACTATTGTCTACAGTGTAACCAGAAGATTGTGCTGCACTTGCCCAGTTGTTCGCATTGCCCCAAGTACTAGGGATTTTTCCACCAGTTCTATCATAAACGTACCAAGTACATTGTCCAGCAGTATATAAGTTACCAGATGTAGATGATGTTGTTTGTTTTGAAGTTGATGTAGTTGTAGATGAACTACTTGATGATGAGCTAGAGCTGCTTGAACTTGATGACGAACTATTACTTACTGATGTTGAATTTGATGTGTTGTTATTATGATTGAATGATTGTTGTTTAAACTGAGGTTGTTTATAACCGCTAGATTGATGATTATATTGCGGATGCCATTGACCATTCATTTGATTATAATTTTGATGATTTTGATGATTAAATTGTCCATTAAACCCTCTAGGTCCTTGTTGATTAAATTGTCCTTGTTGTTGAGGTGCTTGATGGTGATTATATTCTGCAGCGTCTGCATGATTAGCATTTATTCCTATTGCTGCTACACCGATGCCTGCTGTTAGAGTTGAAATTGTAACGATTTTTTTCATAATAAATAAGTCCTCCCAAAAATTTGTGATTCTACCATTGATTGAAGTAGCGATAGGTAGAATACACTGTCAGTTTTATTTATATTTTTTCGTCGCTCCCAACGACAAGGTTTACTCTAACAGAAGAATTTGAGGTTATGGGCGATGTTACGTTTTCGTAATTGAAATTCAACTCAGTTGCACATCTCCGTAACAATAGACTTTCCAATATTACTTGCTGTAACAAAACGTGAAGTGTAGATGTTTACTATATTAATTTAATATTTTGGCTTTATTGAATGCGCATTAACATTACAGAAAGTTGTAATAATTGAGAGAGAGGGATTTATGGTTAAAGTGATTAATATGAGTTCTATTATTTCTCAAAATAAAACAAGCACTCGTAGTTGAGTGCTTGTTAATTTATGTGAATAGAATGAATATGACGAATAGAGTAACAATAATAGATATGATGACTTCTTTCCAGTTTTTCTCTAAAGCATATGCCACAATTGATATTAATAATCCGGCAACAATAAAGATGCTCTCTACTGATTTAAAAGGAGAACCTCCATACATAGTATCCAATATGATACGAAGGATAAATATTAATATACCTATAATAATCAATGTCCCACTAGCTATATTCAAGTAAAAGGATAATTTGTTTATATTTGTGTTTTTCTCATCTTTATTAATAGTACTCATATTATCAACTCCAATTAGCATTCTTAAATAAAATTACCAATTCGTTTAAATTTATAGTAACAAAATTTTATGATGTTTTGGAAAAGAATCTGAAAAGGTTAATGATTTTTGTCTAGTCAATTTAACTTGATTAAAAGGGGATTCCAGTTTGGCTTTTAATTAAATACTTTCTTTTGAATATTTAGTCGATATATGAATGCTATTAGTCTATCATTTGCTTATGAATCCAAGGAAAATATTGAATATGCACTTAAGAAAATACGTGAATATGTAGATGGAATCTAAGGGAAATAGAAGAATTGTCTATTATAAATACAGGATAAAAAATAAAGGTTTGATATCTTATTCGATACATAAAGTATATTTATTTTTTTAGTGTATTATGTTACTATATAAGCAACAGTAGTGTTAATATTTCTTAGCTAATGATGTAGCTAAATAATTATTAGCACGACTAAAGTCACCTATTTATCGTTACGCTTACGTAGCCAATACGCAAACATAGCAACGATGCAGCCACTTATTGCAGTGGTCTTGATATGATTAAACACTTTATTTATATCATGCACCAAACCCCCTAACTACGCCTATAGTTAGGGGGTTTTTAGTGTGGCTAAAGTCACCTATTTATCGTTGCGTTTACGTTGCCAATGCGTAAACAAAGCAACGATGCAGCCACTTATCATAGTGGCTTGTTCATAGCATATGCTACTTTTCTTAATGGCAACCAAATTATACGTTTCAAATAATAGTTTAGTGAAATAGATAATTAGAAATTTATAATAAAGGAGGCTTTTATTGATGTTTAATAACAAAAAGAATGATAATCGCTTTAATGTAGAAAATGTCTCTAAGAACTCAAATGTACGTTGTTATGTATTAACGGATAAAGATACGGGCATTCAATATCTTGCAACGTGGGTAAGTACAGGTGGAGGCGTTACACCTTTATTAGATGAAAACGGTAATGTATCTAAAGTAGACACAACTTCATTGAAAGATGATTAATATACATAGGAGGTTTTACGTTGGTACCTATGATCATAGGTGGAATAGTAACAATCCTTATTTTAATAAGTATTAGCAAAGTTTTTAATGGTAATGAAAAGTAAAAGACTACATAAAATGATGTAATTAAAAATGCAACGGGTAGAGCGCACTTTAAATAGTACGTTATCCGTTGCATGATTTATATTAGGGGGTGTTTTATCGTTATTTTGGATATGTGTCAATGCTCAAGTATAGAACAGGGGGGCTCTATACTTACTAGGGCTTTATCGCAAATGCGCGAACTGGGAAACCAGGTGCGTCTTTAGGTTTAGGGCTGATTGCATAAATGACGGCACCACGTGTAGGTAATTGATCTAGGTTAGTTAATAATTCGACTTGGAATGTATCTTTCCCTAAAACATATCGTTCTCCTACAATATCGCCGTTTTTAGCAATATCAACTGAAGCATCAGTATCAAATGTTTCATGGCCAACTGATTTAATATGACGTTCTTCAATTAAGAACTTGAGTGCGTCTAATCCCCAACCAGGTAAATGCTGGTTACCATCTTCATCTTTGTTTTCAAATGCTTCAATATCTGGCCAACGTTTAGACCAATCTGTGCGCAGTGCAACAAATGTGCCATCTTCAATTTGACCATTTTCAGCTTCCCACTGTTCTAAATGTTCACGAGTTACAATAAAATCTGGGTTTTCTGCAACTTCTTTTGAAAAATCTAAGACAATCAATGGTAATACTAATTCTTTTAAATCTAATTCCGCAAGATATCTTTGATTTTCAACAAAATGAATAGGTGCGTCTATGTGTGTACCATATTGGGTTACAATATTCCATCTTTGCACATAGAAACCATGTTCTTTAACTGTAAATAATGTAGATACTTCACCTTTTTCAAAATCACTGAACCTTGGAATATCAGGGTCGAAAGTATGTGTTAAATCGACCCATGTTGATTCTTTCAATTGATTTAATTGATCCCATAAAGGATAGTTTGTCATAAGCATCACCCTTAATTTGTTTTATGCTGTTGTAGCATTATTTTCTTCACGTTTCTTTCTTACAGCGTTAACTAGTACAGTTAATGCTTCTTTAACCTCATCTTCTTTACGTGTTTTTAATCCGCAGTCTGGATTTACCCAGAATAATGAGCGATCAATTTGCTGTAAAGAACGATTAATAGCAGTTGTAATTTCATTTTCTGTAGGAATGCGAGGACTATGGATATCATATACCCCTAAACCAATACCTAAGTCATAATTAATATCTTCAAAGTCTTTAATCAAATCACCATGACTACGAGAAGTTTCAATAGAAATCACATCTGCATCTAGATCATGAATGGCATGAATGATTTGACCAAATTGAGAATAACACATATGCGTATGAATTTGTGTTTCATCTTTGACAGATGATGTTGCTAATTTAAATGAATGTACGGCATCTTTAAGATATTGTTCATGGTATTCAGAACGAAGCGGTAAACCTTCTCGTAGGGCTGGTTCGTCTATTTGGATTACTTTAATACCATTTTCTTCTAATGCTAATACTTCAGCATCAATAGCTAGGGCGATTTGATCTTGTACTGTTTTGCGTGGGATATCTACACGTTCAAATGACCAGTTTAAAATTGTAACTGGGCCAGTAAGCATACCTTTAACTGGCTTATCAGTTAAACTTTGAGCATAAACAGTTTCTTTAACTGTTAGTGGCTCAGTCCATTTTACGTCGCCATAAATTACAGGTGGTTTTACAGCACGTGAACCATATGATTGAACCCAACCAAATTTTGTAACTAAAAATCCTTGTAATTTTTCGCCAAAGAATTCAACCATGTCATTTCGTTCGAATTCACCATGTACAAGTACATCAAGACCGATATCTTCTTGAATTTTAATCCAACGTGCAATTTCATTTTCTAAAAACTCATTATAAGCTTCATCTGAAATACGATTATTTTTCCAATCAGCACGGAATTTACGAACTTCTCGTGTTTGTGGGAATGAACCGATTGTTGTTGTTGGTAAATCTGGTAAGTTTAATCTTTCGTATTGTGCTTGCTTACGTTGTGAGAATGGTGATTGACGTTGTGTTGGAACACTATCAAAATCATACTCTAAGTTTTTGAATGATTGACTTTGGAATCGTTCATATCGAGATTTAAGTTCATCAAATTTAGTAGTGTCGTTGTCGTTAAATACACGACGTAAAGCATCTAATTCATCTAATTTTTCAGTCGCAAAGCTTAAACCTTCAGCAATAGATTCATCTAGCGTTTCGTCATCTAATGAAACAGGGACATGTAATAATGAAGATGATGGTTGAATAACAATATTTTGTGCATATTGTTGTAATGTTTCGATAAGTGATTTTTTAGATTCGATATCAGCAGCCCAAACGTTTCGGCCATCGATAATACCTGCGTATAAAGTTTTATTCTTATCAAATTCACCATCTTTAATTTGTTCTAAGTTGAATCCATGATCATGAACGAAATCTAATCCTAAACCACCAACTGGTAATGAACTTAAGAATTTAAGATTTACACGCTCAAAATATGTTTGAATAACTAATTTTTCTCCTAAACCTGCTTCTGCAAAATAATCATAAGCTTCTTTAGTAATACTTTCATAACTTTCACTTTCATCTGTAACCAAGACTGGCTCATCAACTTGGATATATTCAGCGCCAGCGTCAACAAGAGATTGTAGTACTTCTTTATATAATGGAAGTAACGTGTTTACTTTTTCTTCAAATGATTGGTGACCACCTTTTGATAATTTCACAAAAGTAATCGGTCCTACAATAACAGGGTGTGCATTAACATTAATTGATTGTGCATATTTAAATCGTTCTAATAATACATTATGATTTACTTTTGGCTCCGCGTTATTCCATTCAGGTACAATATAGTGATAATTTGTGTTAAACCATTTGATTAAGGCACTTGCGACATGTTCTTTATTACCACGTGCAATATCAAATAACAAGTCATCGTTGACTTCTCTGCCTTGGAAACGTTCAGGAATGATGTTGAATAATAATGATGTATCTAAGATATGGTCGTATAAAGAGAAATCACCTACAGGAATGCTGTCTAAATTATAATTTTTTTGTAGTAAAAGGTTCTCTTTGTGTAAGTCAGTTAGTGTTTGATCTAAAGTTTGTTTATCAATTTTTTGAGCCCAATAGCTCTCAATAGCTTTCTTCCATTCTCTTTTTCTACCTAATCTTGGGAATCCTAAGTTTGATGTTTTAATTGTTGTCATAATATTGCCTCCTTATGAGTGGTAATAGATTTTGAATATGCTGCTAGTTCTAATGAATAATCGACCTTTTGAAAAGGTGTGATAATGTACAATCCATTAAAGTATTCATGTACCGTGTCGATAAGTTCCTTAGAAAGTCTAAGGCTAAGTTCTTTTGTTTTTTCTTTATCATCTTTAACTGCTTTGAATTGATTAAGTACATCTTCTGACATTTTTATGCCAGGTACTTCGTTGTGTAAAAATAGAGCATTGTTATAACTTGCGATTGGCATAATACCTATAAAGAAAGGTGTGTTTAAGTGTTTCGTAGCTTCATAGACCTGTTTAATCTTTTCTTTACTATATACAGGTTGTGTTATGAAATAGCTCATGCCACTTGCTACTTTCTTTTCAAGGCGTTTAACTGCTCCATCAAGTTTTCTTACATTCGGATCAAATGCTCCGGCGATGTTAAAGTTCGTATGTTTCTTCAGCGCATCACCATCTGTGTTAATACCTTGGTTAAAGCGAAGTGCGATTTCAGTTAAACCTTTTGAGTTAACATCATAGACATTAGTTGCTCCTGGTAAATGACCGACTTTGGAAGGATCACCTGTAATGGCTAAAATTTCATTTACGCCAATTAATGATAGGCCTAACAGATGAGATTGTAAGCCTATTAGATTTCGGTCACGACAAGTAATATGAACTAACGGTTCAATGTTGAATCGTTGTTTGATAATACTTGCAGCAGCAATGTTACTAACACGGACAGTAGCTAATGAATTATCTGCTAGAGTGACAGCATCAATATCGGCATCATCTAGTTTGCCAATATTATTAAAGAATTGTTCAGTGTCTAAGTGTTTAGGTGTATCAAGTTCGACTATAACTGTAGGTCCTTGTTTCACCTTTGAAGTCAGAGACTGTTTGAAACTAATATCTTTCTCGCGATTAACTTTCTTATGAATTGGTATAACGTTTTTATGATTGATCGGTTTTAAATTAGAAACTGATGTTTTAATGTAATTAATATGTTCAGGAGTGGTGCCGCAACAACCACCTATTAATCTCACACCTTCGTGTATTAATTCCTGAGCTATATCACCAAAATATTGAGCGTTATCACTATATTTAAATTCACTATTCTTAATATCTAATAAGCTTGCGTTCGGATAGCAGGAAAGAAAAGCATTATTAGGTAATTCAATATGTGAAAATGAACGTTGCATATGATGTGGACCGTGATGACAATTGAGTCCTACAATATCTGCACCACATTCTACAAGATGTTTTAACGCATCGTTGATAGGTGTTCCATCTACCAAATAATTTGTATTTGAAGCGGTCAATTGCGCTACGATTGGAATGTCATATTTTCTTTTAGTAGAAACGATAATGCCTGTTAATTCTTCTAAATCATAATAAGTTTCGAATAATAGGGCATCTACACCTTCATCTACTAAAGTATCTATTTGATTTTCCGTGTGATATTGAATTGTTGAAAGACTTAATTCATCTTGTTTAACACCTCTAAAGCCACCAACTGTTCCTAATATGAAAGTGTCATTGTTTGCGGCTTTTTTAGCAATTTGGACAGCGGCTTTGTGAATTTCTTTAACTTTATGTTCTAAACCAAAGACTTTTAACTTTTCAAAATTGGCTCCATACGTATTGGTTTGAATAACATCAGCGCCAGCTTCTATATAGGATCGATGGATACGTTCAACCTTTTCAGGATGCGTTAAGTTATAAGCTTCAGGGCAGGTGTCCAAGCCTTCGGAATAAAGAATAGTTCCCATTGCACCGTCAGCTACTAAAACGTTGTTCTGTAATTTCTTCAGGAATTGACTCATTAAATGCCTCCTTTAAAGCGTAGTTGATGTCAGCAATGAGTTCATCCGGATTTTCTAATCCTACGCTTAAGCGGAATAATCCAAATGTAATACCTCTTTCGTTTCTAATATTTTCTGGTATTGCTGCATGTGACATGGTGGCAGGATGAGATAATATCGTCTCAACACCACCTAAACTAACTGACACGAGTGGGATAGTAAGGGCGTCTACAAATGCTTGTGCTTTTGTTTCATCTTTTAACCTAAAGCCAATAACTGCTCCACCGGTCTTAGCTTGTTTAAGATGTATTTTGTTATTTCCTGGGTAATATACTTCAGATATTTCATCTCTTTGATTTAAAAATGTTACAAGCTTTTCTGCATTTGTTACAGATTGTTTGAATCTGACAGGAAATGTTTTAAGATGTTTGGCTAATGTCCAACTATCATATGAGGATAAGGCATTTCCAGTGCCATTTTGTATTAAATATAATGCGTCAGCTACATCTTCACGATTAGTGATAACTGCACCAGCAAGTAGGTCGCTATGCCCACCTAAAAATTTGGTTGCACTGTGAATGACAATATCTGCACCAAGTTCTAGAGGGGATTGACCTAGTGGTGTCATAAATGTATTGTCAACTGCCAGTAATAACTGATGTGTTTTAGCTATTTTTGCAACGGATCTTATATCTGTCACTTTAAAACAGGGATTAGATGGTGTTTCAACATAAATTAACTTTGTATTAGATTGAACAGCTTTTTTAATATTTTCTGAATGAGTAGCGTCTACTGTTGTAAACTCGATATTAAATCGTTTTAAAATATCTTCTGTTAAGCGAAAAGTACCACCATATACATCATTAGGTAATATGACATGGTCACCAGTTTTTAAAGTAAGTAAAACTGCAGATATTGCTGCTATGCCAGAAGCAAAAGCATATCCATATTTTCCATTTTCTAAGTGTGCCAATTTTTCTTCTAAAATTTTTCTGTTTGGGTTACCACTTCTTGCATAGTCATATAACTGATTGCCACCAAGTTTATCTTGGTGAAATGTTGATGAATCATAGTAAGGTGGATTTGCTGAAATATAATCTTTTCCGCGTCGTTCATCAAAAATCACTTCAGTATCTATTGATAAATTCATGAAATCACTCCTAATTTTGAATGCGCTAAAGCTTGAATAATATCTGCTTCAATATCGTTATAATCTTCTATTCCGACTGATAATCTAATTAACTGTTCATCGATACCACGTTTGTCTTTCTCTACGTCAGGCATGTCAACGTGAGTTTGGGTATAAGGGAATGTAATAAATGTTTCAGTACCGCCTAAGCTTTCAGCAAATATACAAATATCTAAATTTTCCAAAAATTTAGGGACTCTAAACGCCTTATTGAGGCGTAAACTTAACATTCCAGTGCGACCACTATATAGTACTTCATCAATTGCTTCTAATTCCTGACATTTAGTAGCTAATTTTTTAGCATTTTCTTGAGAACGGTCAATACGAAGATGTAATGTTTTAAGCCCTCTTTGTAATAAATAGCTATCTAAAGGGGAAAGGGTAGCACCTATCATATTATGAAATTGTCCCAATTCTTCAGCTAAACTTTCATCTTTAACTGTTACTACACCAGCTAAAACATCATTGTGTCGGCCTATATATTTGGTTGCTGAATGTAAAACAATATCAGCGCCTTCTTCTAATGGTGTTGAGAGATATGGCGTTAAAAACGTATTATCAATGATTGTTAGTAAATGACGTTGTTTACTTAATACGTAATATGGTGTGACATCAATATCTATCATTTGCGGGTTTGAAATAGGTTCAATGAAAAGTGCTTTTGTTTGTGGTGTGATTGCCTTTTCAACTTCTTCATAATTTAGAAAATCAACGTATTTAAACTTCACGCCATATTGTCGTTCATAGAAATCAAATAATCTAAAAGTGCCGCCGTATAAATCAAAAGCGACTAAGACTTCATCTCCTGGTTTGAATAAATTACAAACTAACTGAATTGCAGCCATTCCGCTAGATGTCGCAAATGATGCAACACCTTTCTCTAATTTGGCGAATGATTCTTCAAATGCTGAGCGAGTAGGATTTTTAGTTCTTGTATAGTCATAACCTGTTGACTGACCTAGTTGAGGATGTTGGTAAGCAGTTGATAAATATATTGGATTTGCGATAGCTCCTGTATGATCTTTAGTTAAAGCTATTTGTGCTAGTTCTGTATCCTTCATTACTAGACCCTCCTTAATTAAAATAAAAAAGCTTCCGTCCTTTAAACCCGATAGATTCGGATGTAAAGGACGAAAGCTTTAGTTTCGTGGTACCACCTTTGTTTGCTACTTTATTGCTAAAGTAACCTCTATCAGTACACCATATTGCTAAAATAAGAGGCACTGATAAATAATAAGAATCACAAAATTATCATTAAAAAAACTCATTAATTCAAACTGAAGAAATGAGTATTAACGATAAAATGTGCGTCTAGAAATTCCAGTACGCCATTTAACAAAATGTTAATACTGTATCGCTATAACGGGCGAACCCGTTGATACCTCGTATTGGCATCAACACTCCAAGGCCATTTTCAAACTTTCTTTCAATATCTTCTCTCAGCTTGTGAAGATTCTCTGTATAAGCAGTGTAAGTCTTACTTTCCTTTTTATAGTGTGTAAAATGTTTCGTTTTGTAATTGTTAATACATAGCTTACATATAGTAGAATCATTTGTCAACAATTTTTCTGAAAATTTAGATTAAAAAATAAATTCAGATATTAATGTTACGCTGATGACATAGTTAAACAATATGAAAAGAATTTCTTGTAAGTTATCATTACTACTTGTGAAAAAAGATGTAAATTTTTAAAATGAATAGAGATACGATATACATCAATATCAAAGCGTTAAATTCATATAGAAAGATGTGAAAAAATGGCTCATCAAGAAGATCAAAGATTAAAATTAAACAAAGATGAACATATACATTCCGTTTCATTAGCATTAATCAAAGCTAATCCTTATCAACCGAGAAAAACATTTGATGAGTATAAATTAAATGATTTGGCACAATCGATAAAACAACATGGTGTATTACAACCTATTGTTTTAAGAAAAACTGTTCAAGGTTACTATATTGTTGTAGGTGAGAGACGTTTTAGAGCATCTAAACAATTAGGTTTAACTGAAATTCCTGCAATTGTTAAAGATTTATCTGATGAAGATATGATGGAATTAGCCATCATTGAGAATTTACAACGAGAAGATTTAAACGCGATTGAAGAAGCTGAAAGTTATAAGAAACTTATGGAAGATTTAAATATAACACAACAAGAAGTAGCTCAACGACTTGCTAAATCACGTCCATATATTGCTAACATGTTGCGATTATTAAAACTTCCTACTGATGTTGCTAAGATGGTGAGAAATGGTGAGTTATCTGGAGCCCATGGACGTACACTATTAGGTTTAAAATCTCCTCAAAAAATGAAAACAGTAGCTAAAAAAGCAGCTAAAGAATCATGGAGCGTAAGATACTTAGAAAGTTATATCAATGATTATTTAAACCAAAACTCCACAAAGATAAATACAGACGAACCTAAATTAAACAAACCTAAATTTATTCAAAAACAAGAAAGAGAACTAAAAGAACAATATGGTGCTAAAGTTGATATATCAACTAAAAAGAGTGTTGGAAAAATTACATTTGAATTCAAATCAGAAGAAGAATTTAAGTTGTTAATTAAACAACTTAATCAAAATTTTGAGTAATCGTAATGATTAAAATAATATAAACAGCAATATATTAGTAGCTTATAAAACCGTAGACCGATTAAAAAATCATGATTTTAAGATATAATGATTTAATTATGAAATGATTGAGATGAGGAGGTAATTACACAATGAATCAGGTCAAACATATCCTTTCTTCTTTATTAGAACCACTTACAAAAGTAGAAACATATGAAAACTTAGCTATTAAAATTATTACAATTTTGATTTATATTGTAGCTGCTATTATTGTAATAAGTATTTTGAACAAAGTTATAGAACAAGGATTTAAAATTCAAAACAAAAGTAAAAAAGGAAATAAAAAACGTTCCAATACATTAATATCACTCGTACAAAATGTAGTTAAATATATAGTATGGTTTATTGTTATTACTACAATTTTAAGTAAATTTGGTATCAGTGTTGAAGGCATTATAGCTAGTGCTGGTGTAGTAGGACTAGCAGTTGGTTTTGGTGCGCAAACAATAGTTAAAGATATCATAACTGGATTTTTTATTATATTTGAAAATCAATTTGATGTTGGTGACTATGTTAAAATTAATAGCGGTGGTACTACAGTCGCTGAGGGAACTGTAAAATCTATCGGGCTTAGATCAACGCGTATTAATACAATTTCTGGTGAATTAACAATCTTGCCAAATGGTAGTATGGGTGAAATTACTAACTTTTCTATTACTAATGGTACATCCATTGTAGCTATACCAGTTTCAGTAGAAGAAAATTTAGATCACGTTGAGAAAGAGTTAAATAAATTATTCCAATCACTTAGAAGTAAGTATTACTTATTTGTGAGTGATCCAGTAGTAGAAGGTATTGATTCTATAGACAATAATAAAGTTACTATTAGAATTTCTGCTGAAACAATACCAGGCGAAGGTGCATCTGGAGGAAGAATTATTAGAAAAGAAGTACAACGATTATTTGTTAGAGAAAATATTAAGATGCCTAAACCTATTTTTGCCCCATACGATGAGCGAAAACGTGGCTAGTTATCATTGGAGGTAATTTCATGACGTCAAATTACGGAATAAATGATATAGTAGAAATGAAAAAACAACATGCATGTGGAACAAATCGTTTTAAAATCATAAGAATGGGCGCTGATATAAGAATTAAATGTGAAAATTGTCATCGTAGTATTATGATTCCACGTCAGACGTTTAATAAAAAATTAAAGAAAATTTTAGTATCCAATCAAGATACAGAAAGTTAGGAGAATGATTAATGGCTTTAACAGCAGGTATTGTAGGTTTACCAAACGTAGGGAAGTCTACACTTTTTAATGCAATTACTAAAGCGGGGGCTTTAGCGGCGAACTACCCATTCGCAACAATTGATCCAAACGTAGGAATCGTAGAAGTTCCGGATTCACGTTTGTTAAAATTAGAAGAAATGGTTCAACCTAAGAAAACGATTCCGACAACATTCGAATTCACGGATATTGCTGGTATTGTTAAAGGTGCGTCAAAAGGTGAAGGTCTAGGAAATAAATTCTTATCACACATTAGAGAAGTAGATGCAATTTGCCAAGTTGTACGTGCGTTTGATGATGAAAATGTTACTCACGTTTCTGGACGAGTAAATCCATTAGATGACATTGAAGTTATCAACATGGAATTAGTATTAGCAGATTTAGAATCAGTAGAGAAACGCTTACCTAAGATTGAAAAAATGGCTCGACAAAAAGATAAAACAGCGGAAATGGAATTACGCATTTTATCAAAAATCAAAGAAACGTTAGAAGAAGGTAAACCAGTTCGTAGTATTGAATTCAATGATGAAGATCAAAAATGGGTTAACCAAGCACAATTATTAACATCTAAAAAAATGTTATATATTGCTAATGTTGGTGAAGATGAAATTGGCGATGAAGAAAACGATAAAGTTAAAGCAATTCGTGATTATGCTGCACAAGAAGATTCTGAAGTAATTGTAATTAGTGCGAAAATCGAAGAAGAAATAGCAACATTAGATGACGAAGATAAAGAAATGTTCTTAGAAGATTTAGGTATCGAAGAACCAGGATTAGATCGTTTAATTCGTACAACTTATGATTTATTAGGATTATCAACATATTTCACTGCTGGTGTACAAGAAGTACGTGCATGGACATTCGTACAAGGAATGACAGCACCTCAATGTGCCGGAATTATTCATACAGACTTCGAACGTGGTTTCATTCGTGCAGAAGTAACAAGTTATAGTGATTACGTTGAACATGGTGGAGAACATGGTGCTAAAGAAGCGGGTAGACAACGCTTAGAAGGTAAGGATTATATCATGCAAGATGGCGACATTGTTCACTTCAGATTTAATGTATAAACGTTAAATAATACGGATTATAACTACTCTAGAATACCTAGAGTAGTTTTTTAATATTAAAAAAAGCAATGTAGTGCTAGGTCGGAGTTGCTTAGTGACAGACTACATTGCTTGATTTAAAGATAATTTATTTTAAAAGAAGGGAATAGTTTCGCTTGCTTTAATAATATCTGTTGTTCTAAAAAATTGTTTACCTTCACCAGTATAGGCAGGTTCTAAAATCATATTTGCTTTAGCATTATACAACCATTCTGGGTGTAAACCACAATTTAATATATCTTGAAACTCTTGAAAGTCTTTATCCCAATCTAAATTCAATTTCATGTTTGACACCTCAACATCATTATAGAACAAGTGTTCGTATTTGTGAAGTGCTTTTTATGAAAATTTATGATGTAAACCAGTTTGTGTTTACGTTTGAATCTACATAGTTAGCATCTACGTTCTGGTTTAACTCAGGTGAGTAGAAACTATCAGTATATTGCCAAAGTACTTTTTCGCGAGTTGGTTCTTGAGCTTGATATGACGCTAACCAGTAACCATCGTATGAACTAACGGCATTTGCCACATTGTTTACCATAAAATTCTCATAAGAGTAGAATAGAACTTTTTTATCGCCAGCTAATTTTTTCATTTGGTTAGCCCATGCTGTTGTGGCGGTATTAGCATCGCCAGAAGTAACAGTTTGTTGTTCGTAGTCATTAACATAAAATTCAGCTTTTGGCGCACGATTATATAACATTTTCGCTTCGTAGCGAGCATCGTCAGCATTTTCATACATACTATACGAATAAACACCAAACTTCATATTGTTCTTATCTAATAGTTCAGAATTATGTTGTAAACATTTATCGACATATTCAGATCCGTATTGTCCTCGAATGATTATAAAGTCATACTTTTTCTTTAATTGTTTGACTTGAGCGTCAGTCAAATTACCTTGCCATTCAGAAATATCTAATACTCGCTCACCATTATTTGTTGTTGCTGCACGAGATTTAGTTGAAAAAGTAGAACGATTTTGTGTTTTATTTTCAGCTTTTTCTGGATGTTTTTTCATATATTGTTGATAACCATAACCCATTGTGCCTTTTTCATTTTTATTGCCATCAGTATTTTTTGAATTTTCGTCAGCGTATGATAAATTGATACTTGAAATTGTAGTTAACATCGATGCGGCTAACATCGAGTATGATACTTTCTTTAACATATATGTACTCCTTTGTTTATAAAAATTAAATGCAATTAAATTAAAAACATAACAATGATATTATTACAATTAAATTCTATTTACAATGATGAAAATTGCACAATATACCAATAGATTTTACTATGTAGATTAATGTTTATTTTTATAAAAAATTATTAAAAAAATTATGCAAAATAAGTGAGCGGGCATTCTAAATTAATGGATAACTGTCAGTTACTAAGCTAATGATAATTTTTAAGGACTATGTATTATTAAATATGATTGTAAAAAGTAATACTCTGTGCTATAATTCTTGATTGTGAGTAATGAAAATTATTCCTTGCTTATCACAAAAATGATGGTAAGCCGTATAGACCACAAGGAGGTGCAAATATACAATGAGAACATATGAAATTATGTACATCGTACGTCCAAACATTGAAGAAGATGCGAAAAAAGCAGTTGTAGAACGCTTTAACGGTATCTTAGCTTCAGAAGGATCAGAAGTTTTAGAAGTAAAAGACTGGGGTAAACGTCGCCTAGCTTATGAAATCAATGATTTCAAAGAAGGTTTCTATAACATCGTACGTATCAAATCAGATAACAATAGAGCTACTGACGAATTCCAACGTTTAGCTAAAATCAATGACGATATCATTCGTTACATCGTTATCCGTGAAGACCAAGATAAGTAATAATTGGACGGGGGCGTTTAAATGATAAATAGAGTTGTATTAGTAGGTCGTTTGACGAAAGATCCAGAATACAGAACCACTCCCTCAGGCGTAAGTGTAGCGACATTTACTCTAGCAGTTAATCGTACTTTCACGAATGCTCAAGGGGAACGCGAAGCAGATTTCATTAACTGTGTTGTTTTCAGAAGACAAGCAGAAAATGTAAATAACTACTTATCTAAAGGTAGTTTAGCTGGCGTTGATGGTCGCATACAGTCACGTAGTTATGAAAATCAAGAAGGTCGTCGTATCTTTGTAACTGAAGTCGTTTGTGACAGTGTTCAATTCCTTGAACCTAAAAATTCACAAAACGGTGGTGGCCAACGTTCACAAAACAACGAATTCCAAGATTACGGTCAAGGATTCGGTGGTCAACAATCAGGACAAAATACTTCGTATAACAACAATTCATCTAAATCTAATTCAAATCAATCAGATAACCCATTTGCAAATGCAAACGGACCTATTGATATTAGTGATGATGATTTACCATTCTAAAAAATAACTAATTAAAAAATAAATTAAAAGGAGGCAGTTAACCATGGCAGGTGGACCAAGAAGAGGCGGACGTCGTCGTAAAAAAGTATGCTATTTCACAGCAAATGGTATTACTCATATCGATTATAAAGACACTGAATTATTAAAACGTTTTATCTCAGAACGCGGTAAAATTTTACCACGTCGTGTAACTGGTACTTCAGCTAAATATCAACGTATGTTGACAGCTGCTATCAAACGTGCACGTCATATGGCTTTATTACCATATGTTAAAGAAGAACAATAATATATATAATTTATTGTCAAACCCCGTAAGCTTAATGCTTACGGGGTTATTTTTGTGTTTTTTAAAACTAGAGATAAGGCAATGTACGAATGATTTAGAAAAGATAGGTAAGTAATATCTTAATATTATTAAAAATCTTATCAATGAATATGCTCCATTAAATAGGGGAAAGTAAGTAGAGTAAATTAAATCGTTTGTTACAACTTGTTATTAGAAGTAACGAGTTAATAAAAATACGGTTAGGAGTATTGTTGATGAGTAATAATATTAAAGGTATTAATCATGTAGGTTTAACTGTTCCCAATATCGATGAAGCAACAAAGTTTTTAAAAAATGCATTTAGAGCAAAAGTTGCTTATGATGGATTAACTTATGATGACGAACCTCGTAAGGGCAAAGAGGTTGAGAGAATGCTTGGTTTATCAGAAGGAGCAGAAATTATAAAGCAAAGAATGATTGTCATAGGTAATGGTGCCAATATAGAAATGTTTGAAATTCAAAATAGTGATCAAAAATCACCATTGAGATTAGAGGATTTAGGTTTTAATCACATTTCAATTTTTGTAGAAGATATGGATTTAGCAATCAAACAAGCTGTAGAAGCAGGAGCAATACCTTTATCAGAAAAACATGATAATTCTAGATATGAAGATAGTGAAAAGAGTAGCAGTGTTTATTTAAAAACAGAATGGAACTTATTGATAGAATTGCAATGTATTCCAAACGGATATTACTATCCCAATGATAGTGAAACAGAAGTATTTATTCCTGAATAAAGTCAAATATAAATCATCAAAAAAGCTATGGTTAAGACACTTGATAATAAATGTCATAACCATAGCTTTTTCCTATTTATTCTTACTAACATGGCCAATAATATATGAAGTTAAGCTGCTACAAATAATTAATAGAATTAAAAATGTCATTAAATATATTTGTTTGCTTTCCACATGAAATCCGATTTCAAACTGACCGTGTAAATGACCTTTGATAAAAAAGTTAAGCGTAATAATAGATAGGATTAGAATAATTGAAATACCACTCAACACATCGAAGCATATTTTAAAAAAGGATAGTTTATTTTTCTTCATATAATGCATCCTCCCATAATCATTATGTTAACAACCATCCCATTGAGTTAGTAGTTATTTATTTTTGTTAAATTAATCGCAATTAAAAATTTTAAACTAATGATTAATAAGAATCAATCAATAAATATCTATTTATTTACTGAATTTAATTAATTTTTATCCAAATTCGTTTTGAATAGTGAATATGGGGTATACACCTTAAGTAGACAATATAATAATTACATATTGAAAGGAGTGAAGATACATGGGTCTAATAGGAATGATCATCGTAGGTGGTCTTATCGGTTGGATTGCAGGCGCAATTCTTGGTAAAGATATCCCAGGCGGTATTTTAGGTAATGTTATTGCTGGTATCGTTGGTGCTTGGGTTGGATCAATGATTTTTGGACATTGGGGTCCAGAATTAGGTAGAATTCATATCTTCCCAGCATTACTAGGTTCAATTATTTTAATTTTTGTAGTTTCATTAATCTTAAAAGCTTTAAGAAAAAAATAATTGAAATATAGTTATAGAGATGACCTTCGAAAATAAGGACATCTCTATTTTTATATATAATCTTATTTTGAAACTGTAAGTATCAATTCATCATTATTCTACGTATATGCTTGCTAAAATGGTCATTAGAAGTGTTAAAAGACAAGAAAGAAGGATAATATTTTGAATTCTAATTGATTGTTGGCCATACCCCTTCTTTTTAAATACATAGAATAGGTAACTCCATGACAACATAACTAGTATGCCTAATATTATAATAAGTGTTTTCATAAAAACCCTCCTCATTTATTTTGTACCCTAAAAGATAGTTAATAAATAAAGTAAATGGTTTTTAAATAATTTATAAAATGCAAATTGCAATATCACTTAAATTTTTGCATAAAAAGAGGATGACGCTGGGTAACGCCATCCAGGAGTATTATGTTCATGAATATAAAAGACTTTGTAGTTACTTAATAACTACATGTACATAGTATCATGAATTAAATTAAAATACCAATTAAAACAACTTAATTCTATTAATATTTTTTCGTTGTACACA
>NZ_KV791842.1:171638-218045 GCF_001808005.1 Staphylococcus sp. HMSC13A10
AATCACATTTGAATATGTTTAATTCTATTAATTTTATATACATAAATTGTTAGTCTATTCTCAATATTTTTCGTTCTGTTGTATGTTTATACGGCTATTGATAGGATACTATTATGGAGGGATTCATCATGGAAGGCATTATAACATTTATTTTAATTTCACTATTAATGATTATCGTACCGGGACCAGATTTTCTAATCGTCATGAAGAATACTGTCCATTCTGGAAAAAGAAATGGTATGTTAGCAGCACTGGGCATTACGACTGGTCATATTGTTTATGCGAGTTTAGCTATTTTCGGAATTATATACATATTAACAAGTTTATATTACGTCTTTCTATTAATTAAAATATTTGGGGCGTGTTACTTAATTTATTTAGGTATTCGTTCTATTTTGTCAGCGCGTCAATCCATGTCTTTTAATGATCAAAAGCAAGATTTAAACAAAGTTTCATATCTTTCATCGTATAGACAAGGATTTTTAAGTACCATATTAAATCCTAAAGCATTACTTTATTACGTGAGTATACTGCCTCAATTTTTATCACAAGGAAATATACACATGACATCTCAAGTAGCAGTTTTAGTCTTATCTGTAGTGTTAGTCGTATGTTGTTGGTTTTTATTTTGTGTATTCATATTCCAATACATTAAATTATTATTCAGTAATCCGAAAATTAAAGCAATATTTGATTATGCAGTAGGTATTATTTTGATTGGTCTATCAATTAATTTATTATTAAGTAAATCAAGTTAAGCAAATTAGGGTGGGAGTTAAAGTGAAAATATATTTAGTAAGACATGGTGAATCTAAATCAAATTATGATAATAAGCACGGAGAACCTTATTTCTGTGGTCAACTTAATATGCCATTAACTGAAAAAGGTACTGAAAGTGCACAAGCATTAGTAAGTTACTTTGCGAATAAAGCGATTGATCATGTGTACGTGTCGAGTTTATTGAGAACACAGCAAACATATGAAGCAATATTTCCATACAATCTTCCTACGACCTATACAGATTTACTTAAAGAGAGATCATTAGGTGTATTTGAAGGTAAATTTAAAAAAGAAGTATCGGAAGATCAGCATTTTTATAAATATTTTAATGACGATAATTACAAAGATTTTCGCCATAGCTTTACTCAAAAAGCACCTGAAGGAGAAAGTTATCAAGATGTTTATGATAGAGTTTCGATGTTTTTCGATACGATTGTAGATAAAAAAGCAGAAGCGATTGTTATTGTAGCGCATCAAGTTGTTATTAGATGTCTATTTGTTTATTTACAGCAACTAACAAAAGACGAAGCATTAACTGCTAACGTTGAAAACTGTAAGCCATATTTGATTGAAATATAATAAAAAGGTGAAATGCGTGTATGATACAAACGCATTTCACTTTTTTTATAAATTAAGACAGCCGGGTGTCTTGTTTTATGAATTTTGTTTCTTCTGTTTAGGTGATCCCACAATTAAAGTAACGAACGTACTAATAATAATTAAAATAACAGAAATTGCAGCAGTAATACCGACTGAATAGTCTTCTAGGATAAATGCGACAACAGCTAATCCAGACCAAGGTACAATTGCAATAATTTGTAGAACGCTAGATATAATTCTAGTAGTAAGATGATTGAAAATACTTAAAATAAGTGCAGGTAGCGCAAATGCAACTACAGTACCAATAGCAGTCCAAAGTTCTGCAGGTTTATCTAAGCTTATTGTATGTGGGCCTGTCGGATGCTTAGCGCACATAATGATTGTAGCAACAGTTGATAAAATTGCAATAATCACAAAAATTACGCGACGTTTCATGTTCTCACTCCTATAAATATATGTTGTTTTTAAAATTTTGCTCATTTATTAGTGTGACTAAGTATTGTAATGATGTCAATGTTACGATAAATGCGTATAACCAAATAAATACAGCATACAAAAAGCTTCTACTCGATTAGTTTTCATAATGAAACTTACCGAATAGAAGCTTATTTACTATTTATCAAAAACGTCTGTCTTGATATTTTTCTTATCCAAGAATGATTTGATTTTATCTTGTTGTTTTTTATTTACATCGCCTGCATAGTTAGTTGGCACATCAACAACATTGATTGAATTTTGAGGTTGATAGTTTAATTGTTCAATCTCTTCATCGACATCAGCAATAGTGCTATTTAATGCTTTGAAATATTTGATAATACGATTGGTTGGATCTTTATATTCATTTGGAATTTTATTATTATTCACGAATTTTTTGAAGTGTAAGTCGTTTTTAACAGCCAAATTAGATAGTTCACTTAAACGATCTGATTGTTTTTTAGTAATCTTTTTACTGCTATCACTTTGACGATCTAATTGGTGTTGGATAACGTACTTATTATCAAGAATATCGCTATTGACTTGTAAATATTTTTCAAGTGCTTTGTTCATTTCATCTTCACTTATTGTTGCATTTTTTTTGTTAGAAGTGAAAATATCTTTTTCTTTTAATTGCTTAGCATTTTTAGGTGCATGAGCATTACTGTGTGAATCTTGATCATTGTTATCTTCACTTTTATTGGCACAAGCTGATAGTACAAGTGCAAATGATAAGATTAACGTGAGTAGGACTCTTTTCTTCATTAGGTTTGGTACTCCTTTTATTCGTACAATATTCATTGTGTTTAATTTATTATATATTATAGCGTATCACGTATCAAAAATGATTTGAATGTTTAAGCATTGATTAAATAATGAACTATGAACATTTTGTGTACGTTCATTATTTAGTGGAATTCAAGATTTCTTGAACTGTAAAACCACGTGTACTCCATAATCTTAGATGAGTCCAACCTTTTTCTATTTGTTTGCTCAATGTTTTATCTGGAACTGGTAAAATCTTATCCTCTTTAAAAAGATTGTTCATCATTTCAACAGCATGTTCTTCATCGGGTGCTATTCTTAAATGAAATAGTATATACTGAACGGCTTTTTCTTTTTCAATATCATCATTTGCTTTAATGTTATTTCTAATGAATTTAATGAACTGTTTAAGTTTGGTATTGCGTTCATAATACTCATTGTTTACATATGTTAGCAGTTCATCTAAATTGTCTGGTACATAGAACGCTTTAAATGGGTCATCAATATCACTACTATTTGTTAACAAAGGAATGACAGGATGTAATAGCATATCGTTTTGAATAGTCACTAAACGATTGATATCCATATCTTTAATCTCATCTTTAATGTCATTTTGAGTCATCTCTTTATTATATAGATGTTTCATCAAATAGGACACACGCTCTAAAGAAGCATAACCATACAGATTTGTGATTGCAATATAGATATTTAGAGGTGTAACGTAATGTTGTTTTTTAGGATCATTTTTAAAATGCTTCAATTGCTCTTGCACTAGATTTTGACGGATTTCTGGATCCATATAATTTTCTATGTTAACTGATTCTAATGTACTGTTATCTAACTCGTCTTGATTATCTGGATTATTTTCCTCAAATGCCTCAATGATATCATTTTCAGTAAAATTATCTTCAGAATCTGCTAAGCTATCAAAGTCACCTAAACTATCCCAACCAGTTAAATCATCCTCAATTTCAGAGATTAATGAATGTTCTGCTAGTGATTCAAATATATTATCTTTTTGAGTGCCGATTCTTTCAATTTGGTCATCAATAACCGATTCTAAGCCACCAGTTGACTGAATATATTTATCTATAAAATCTAATGCGTCATATGGTATCGAAACGATATTATAACGTGCATTGTAGTTGAATATAAATGAATAATTGAATAACTGTGATGGTGAAGTGAGTTCTTGAACGTCATTAACTGTTGATGCGATATCTATATTGGAAGTGTAATTTTTGTCGTTTTCATATATAGATTGAAATATAAATAATGTTGAATTTGTAAATTGATTGAATACACGTTCTAACAATTCATTATTTTCAAAGAATGTATCATTGATTAATTTCACAGCATCAGCTTTTTTTAATTTTGAAGTATTTTTAAATTCGTAAAATTTTAAGATGTTTTGAATATCTTTTGCTTTTAAAGTTGTTAAATAATCTTTTAAATTAGTATGTTCTATATTGTAACGTACTTTTTCATCTAGCTTTTTAAATTCTTTTAGCAATTGCTTGTTATCATTATCTAAGTCTTTATATTCATAGAGTCCAGTAAAAACATATTCATTTACCTTATTTAAATAGATAGGGTCTATAATATATTCATCTGTAGATTCTTTATAGAAGAATCCTAATTGATTTGTTAATTTGCAAGTAGTTTTTATGTCTTCATTAACGTTAACAGTTGATGAAGCATCCTTTAACAAGTTTTCGATGTATGTTTGTTCGTCTTTTCCCATATTGTTATAAATAAGGTTCACATTGTGTGGTTGAAAAGCAATATGTAAGGTTTCGAGTGGTGAAAGTTTTCTAGGGATGTCTAAAAATGTTTGGATTTCATAAATTTTCACTTTAGTAATATGATTTAAGGTATTCATAATAGCTCCTTTAAAATATATGATGTGTGATGGATTTAGACTAGAAAACAGTTTACGTCATAATGTAAAAACCCAACGATGTTAAAAGATAAAAATTTTTCATTACTTATATCATAACATGTTTATTGAATATAATAATAAAAAAACAGAATTCCATTAAGGAATTCTGTTTTGAAGATATATTTTAATGAAATGTTTTATAGCGGGTATTAATTTCTAATAATATAATCGAATGCGTTTAGGGCAGCATTTGCGCCTGCACCCATAGAAATAATGATTTGTTTGTTTTTCTGATTAGTCACGTCACCAGCGGCAAAGATACCTGGAACGTTTGTGCTGTTATTATTATCGATAACAACTTCTCCACGACCATTTAATTCAACAGCATCTGATATCCATGCTGTATTAGGTACTAAACCGATTTGTACAAAGATACCATCTAAATTAACCACTTGCTCTTCACCAGTGTTCATATCTTCGTATTTAATACCAGTGACATGGTCTTCACCAATAACTTCTGTTGTTCTTGCTTTAGTTTTGATATCAACATTTGATAATGAACGTAAACGGTCTTGAAGTACACTGTCAGCTTTCAATTCTTCTGAATATTCGAAGACAGTGACATGCTTAACAATTCCAGCTAAATCAATCGCTGCTTCAACACCTGAGTTACCGCCACCGATAACTGCAACGTCTTTGTTTTCAAATAAAGGACCATCACAGTGAGGGCAGAAAGCAACACCTTTGTTGAGTAAACGATCTTCGCCTGGAATATTAAGCTTACGCCAACTTGCACCTGTAGAAATGATGGCTGTTTTAGTTTCTAGTACAGCATCGTTTTCTAACGTAACGCGAATTGCACTATCTGTTTTTTCAATATTAGTAGCACGGATACCAGTCATAGTATCGATGTCGTATTGAGCAATATGATCCGCTAAATGAGATGAAAATTCAGAACCTGTTGTTTCTTTAACAGTAATGAAGTTTTCAATACCAGCAGTATCATTAACTTGTCCACCAATGCGGTCAGCCACAATACCAGTGCGTAAACCTTTACGTGCTGTATAAATTGCAGCACTACCACTTGCTGGACCGCCACCGATAACTAATACATCGTAAGGGTCTTTGCCTTCGAATTCTGATGCGTCAGCAGTACTTCCTAATTGGTTAAGAATATCTTGAATTGACATACGGCCGTTACCAAACTCTTCTCCATCTAAGAAGACAGCAGGTACTGCCATGATGTTTTCAGATTCTTCACGGAATACTGCACCGTCAATCATTGTATGTGTAATGTTAGGGTTGATTACACTCATTAAGTTTAATGCTTGAACAACATCTGGACATTTTTGACAAGTTAAACTTACAAAGGTTTCAAAATGGAATGAACCTTCTAGGCCTTTAATTTGATCAATAACAGATTGTTGTTCTTTAGGTGGACGGCCACTTACTTGTAAAATAGCTAATACAAGTGAGTTAAATTCGTGACCTAAAGGAATACCTGCGAAAGTAATACCAGTTTCTTCGCCTGGGCGATTTACTGAGAAACTAGGTGTACGTTTCAATTCTTTTTCAGTAAGAGTGATGTGAGATGACATCTCTGTTACTTCATCTAATAATTCTTTTAATTCTTTAGATTTATCATCAGAGCCAAGGCTAGCGACGAATTCAACGTCGCCTTCCATAAGCTCAAGTAATTGTTTTAATTGTTGTTTTAAATCAGCATTAAGCATTATTAATTAATGCCTCCTTAAATTTTACCTACTAAGTCTAATCCTGGTTGTAAAGTTTCAGAACCTTCTTCCCATTTTGCAGGGCAAACTTCACCTGGATGTTGACGTACATATTGAGCAGCTTTGATTTTGTGAACTAATGTACTAGCGTCACGGCCGATTCCATCAGCATTGATTTCTGCAGCTTGTACAACACCATCAGGGTCGATAATGAATGTACCACGTTGTGCTAGACCAAGTTCTTCATCTAATACGTCGAAGTTACGAGTGATTGTTTGAGAAGGGTCACCAATCATATTGTATTGGATTTTGCTGATAGCATCTGAATGATCATGCCAAGCTTTGTGTACGAAATGAGTATCAGTAGAAACTGAGAATACATTTACGCCTAATTCTTGTAATTTGTCATATTGGTTTTGTAAGTCTTCTAATTCAGTTGGACAAACGAATGAGAAGTCTGCAGGATAGAAGCATACTACACTCCAAGAACCTTTTAAGTCTTCTTGAGATACTTCTTTGAATTCATCTTTCTTTGGATCGTAAGCTTGCGCTGTGAATGGTAAGATTTCTTTATTAATTAAAGACATAGTTAAATTCCTCCTGATTAATTGAGAATGTTTTATTAGAATTAGATAACAATCATTGTTTAATTATAATAATTCTAATCTCTTGTTTAATATTATTACATCTAGATATTAAATAGTCAACTTCATCAACTCGTACATATGAATATATACTTTTAAAATTGATGTTGTAAGTGTTTTAGCATATCTAATGAAATTATTATTTAGAATAGAGTAAGTAATTATTAATATTAATAATGATACTTTTTAATATTAAAATAATAACTTCATTCTCAACTAAATACTTATGATTGATAATATGGTGTAATTTTATTACATCATACTATACCTCGATACTAACATGTTAAATCATAACTTTCATAAAACACGATTTAATCATTGTAAGACTATCATTTTAGTGAGTGCAACTCATTTAAAATCTAATTGAAAAGGGTATACAATAATTAAAGATAAATTACGGGAATTTTATTTTTCGAATATATAGGAGTGGAACTATAATGTCAGATTATGTATATGAGTTAATGAAAAAGCATCATTCGGTGCGTCGTTTTAAAACAACACCATTAAGCCAAGAAATAGTAGAGAAATTGGTTGAAGCAGGTCAAAGCGCATCAACATCTAGTTTTTTACAAGCATATTCAATCATTGGTGTTGATGACCCTAAAATTAAAGAAGATTTGAAAGAAGTATCAGGACAACCGTATGTTGTTGAAAATGGATTCTTATTTGTATTTGTTTTAGATTATTATCGTCATAATTTAGTTAATGAAAAAGCAGAATCAAATATGGAAATTTCATTTGAATCAGCTGAAGGTTTATTAGTAGGTTCTATTGATGTTGCACTTGTTGCAGAAAACATTGCAGTCGCAGCTGAAGATATGGGATATGGTATGGTTTATTTAGGTTCATTACGTAACGATGTTGGACGAGTACGTGAGATTTTAGACTTACCTGAATATACCTTCCCTCTATTTGGAATGGCTGTTGGTGAACCAGCTGATAATGAAAATGGTGCAGCGAAACCCCGCTTACCTTTAGAGCATGTCTTCCATAGAAACAAATATAATTCAGATAAAGACAAACAAATTAGTGAACTACAAGATTATGATCAAACAATAAGTAATTATTATAAAGAACGTACCAATGGTGAAAGAAGCGAAACCTGGTCAGAACAAATTGAATCATTTATGGGAAATAAAACAAGATTAGACATGTTGAATCAATTGAATAATGCAGGATTAATTAAAAAATAATAAATACATGAACATAAAAAGGGAGAATGCCACTACAATAGGCATTCTCCCTTTTTTAATCTGAAATTTAATTCGTTGTTAATTCACCGTATTCATTAGATTCAAATGATTTTTTGTCCCAATTTTTAGTGAGTTTTGCGGTACCAGTACCGGCTAAAATAGAATCGTTGACGTTAAGTGCAGTACGACCCATGTCTATAAGCGGTTCTATAGAAATTAAAACACCGGCTAAAGCTACAGGTAAGTTTAGAGTTGATAAAACTAAGATGGAAGCGAATGTCGCACCGCCACCTACACCTGCAACACCAAATGAACTTATGATAACAACTGCTACTAATGTCACGATGAACTGTAAGTCGATATCTACATGAGCTACTGGTGCAACCATAATTGCAAGCATAGCAGGGTAGATACCCGCACATCCATTTTGTCCAATTGATAAACCGAATGTTGCTGAGAAGTTTGCGATACCTTCAGGAACACCAAGACGTGTTGTTTGTGTTTGGATATTTAATGGTAACGCTCCAGCACTTGAACGTGATGTGAAGGCAAACACTAGCACTTCGAATGTTTTCTTCATATATTTTATTGGATTAATACCAAGGATAGATAAAATGATTAAGTGAATGATATACATCGTAATTAGTGCTGCATAAGATGCAATCATAAATTTACCTAAAGTCCATATAGCAGCAAAGTCACTAGTCGCTATCGTCGATGTCATAATGGCTAAGATACCATATGGTGTCAATCTTAATACGAAAGTAACAATAGCCATGACAACTGAATAAATGGCTTCTATACCACGTTTAAGTACATCGCCATGATTAGGTTCTTTACGAGCTACACGTAAATAGGCGAATCCTACAAATGAAGCGAATATTACTACGGCAATCGTAGACGTAGTTCTTTGACCAGTAAAGTCTAAGAAAGGATTGCTTGGTAATAGTTCTAATATTTGTTGAGGTAATGTGTGTGCAGTTAAGTTTTTAGCTTCTTTTGAAATTTCACTACCACGTGAATGTTCTGCACTACCTAAATCAATTGAAGATGCATCTAAACCGAATAATAAAGCATATCCAATACCTACTAATGCAGCTATTGCAACAGTTCCGATGAGGAACATAAAAATGTAGCTACCAATTTTAGCGAATTTATCCCCAATTTGAATTTTACTAAATGCTGAAACGATTGAAATAAAGATAAGCGGCATAACAATCATTTGTAGTAATGCGACATATCCGTCACCTACGATACTAAACCAATCGCTTGTAGTTTCGATTACTTTTGAGTCCACACCATAAATGAGGTGCATTGCGATGCCTAAAATGATGCCTATAGCTAATGCTGTAAACACACGTTTAGGAAATGATATATGCTTTCTAGCCATGACATTTAACATGATAATAAAGGCAATAAGCACAATAACATTAACCACTGTTAAAAATGGAACCAAAATCAACACTCCCTTAACAATTCATTTTTTATAAAAGTTATGTATTAAGAATATAACTGTTATTTTTATAAATCAAGGGTATGATTGTAAATATTATAGGAATACTCAGAATTAAAAATAAAACATAAATTTGTAGATTTAGTTTTATTTATCAACATATTTTTAGTCATTATAAAAAGCCGTATTCATTATGAATCACTTCGCTAATATATAGATAGACAACTTAGTTTGTTATGTTATATATTAAATATGTTATATAATAATTTAAAAATGATATCCTTGTTACGATTAAAAGGAGAGTTGATAAATGAAATATGCTGGAATACTTGCTGGTGGAATAGGTTCAAGAATGGGGAATGTTCCTTTACCTAAGCAATTTTTAGATTTAGATAATAAACCGATTTTAATACATACAATTGAGAAATTCATTTTGTTAAACGAATTTGAAAAGATCATCATTGCTACACCGTCAAAATGGCTATCTCATACGATTGATACATTGAAAAAATATAATATTTCAGATTCAAGAATTGATGTCATTGCAGGCGGTAAAGATAGAAATGAAACGATTATGAATATTGTTGAACATATTGAAAAATATAAACCTATAGAAGAAGACGATATTATAGTCACTCACGATGCTGTGAGGCCTTTTTTAACATATCGAATAATCAAAGAAAATATTGACGGTGCTATTAAATATGGTGCTGTAGACACTGTTATTGAAGCTATTGATACTATTGTCGTTGCTGAAAATCAAGACAGCGTCACTTCTATTCCAATAAGAAGTCATATGTACCAAGGACAGACCCCGCAGTCTTTTAAAATCAAATTATTGAAAGAAAGTTACAACCGATTAAATGAGAAACAAAAAGAAGTATTGACGGATGCTTGCAAAATTATCGTTGAAAATAATCAGACAGTCAAACTAGTTAGAGGAGAAACATTCAATATTAAAGTAACGACGCCATATGACTTACAAGTAGCTAACGCTATTATCAAAGGTGACATCCATCATGATTAATCAAATTTATCGCCTTACTTCTCCAAGACAATTTGAAGTTTCATACGATAGTGTCGATATTTTTAGTGATTATGTTATAGTTCGTCCTCAATATTTATCCATTTGCGCTGCAGATCAACGATATTATACAGGTAATAGAGATAAACAAACGTTAAAAAAGAAGTTGCCTATGTCTTTAATTCATGAAGGGGTAGGTGAAGTTGTATTCGATAGTAAAGGTATCTTTAAAATAGGTACTAAAGTAGTCATGGTTCCCAATACGCCAATAGAAAATAGTGATTTCATTTCAGAAAACTATTTACCAACCAGTCAATTTAAATCGAGTGGCTATGATGGATTTATGCAAGATTTCAATTTATTAAAACATGATAGGGTTGTACCTCTGCCAGAAGGTAGCGACTTAAGTATATTGTCATACACGGAATTAGTTACTGTTAGTTTGCATGCGATTGATCGTTTTGAACAAAAGGCAACTGGTCATAAATCGTCGTTTGGCGTATGGGGAGATGGCAATTTAGGTTATATTACCGCACTTCTACTTAGAAAATTATATCCAAAAGCCCAAATATATGTTTTTGGAAAAACAGATTATAAATTAAGTCATTTTTCTTTCGTAAATGGCGTTTACCACATAGATAATATAACCGATGATTTAGACATAGATCATGGGTTTGAATGTGTTGGAGGTAAAGGTAGCCAAGATGCAATCAACCAAATCATTAATTTAATTAGACCAGAAGGAAGTATTTCTTTATTAGGTGTTAGTGAAATGCCAGTTGAAATCAATACTAGACTTATTTTAGAAAAAGGACTGACAGTGATAGGTAGTAGTCGAAGTGGTGCTGAAGACTTTAAAAATGTAGTTAATCTTTATGAAAAACACCCTGACATTATTGACAAGTTAGCATTATTAAAAGGCGAAGAGTTTGAAATTCGTACTATTAATGATGTTATCAACGCTTTTGAATCAGATTTATCTAATTCATGGGGAAAAACAGTTTTGAAATGGATTATGTAATACGAAAGGATGCTCATATTGATCAAGACAAAACTATATATAGATAATATTTACTGAGAAAGAGTGCAGTTATTTATAGAAGGACATGTAGATAATTTAAATATTGAAAAGAGTGAGTTTGTTTTAAGAAACTTAACAGAAACAAAAGAATTAAAAGCTAATCAAGTTGAAATTAATGAAAACAGATTTATTTGTCGATTTAATGTGGCTATTCTTGATAATGGCTATTATTTATCTTCAGGACAGTACCTACTAGTTAATAAACAACAAGAAGAACATATTGCTACTATGAATCAAGAAGTCATTAATCAATTTTATGAACAACTTGATGAGACAGAGTTAGCCTTGTATGAAGCTCTGGAAACTTCAAACGCAAAAGTGAACTTTTTACTTGAAAGGTTAATGAAAGAATTCCATAAAGGTGGGAACTCTAGTACCACTGTTTATACAGTTAAACCTGAAATTTCAAGTGAAGTAAACGAACTTGTATTAAATGTAATGTATAAGGTGCCTAGAAAGAGAAATAGTATGTTAATAGAGATGTATAAAGAGATGAGACTTAAATATAGAAGTTATGCATATAACATTCGAGATAGTATCTTCAAATCAATATTTTATGTTACTAAGTTTTTCCATCTTCGAAAGGGTAAAACAGTATTATTTACTTCGGATTCAAGGTCAAATATGTCTGGTAACTTCAAATTCATATATGATGAAATGATTAAAGTTAATTTAGACCAAAAATACGATATTCATGCGTTATTCAAACCCCATATTACAGAAAGAAGAAAGTTTATAGATAAATTTAAATTCCCATATTTATTAGGAAAAGCAGATTATATTTTCGTTGATGATTATCACCCTATGCTTTATAAAGTTAAATTTCGCAAGTCACAAGAGATTATACAAGTTTGGCACGCAGTTGGGGCCTTTAAGACAGTAGGGTTTAGTAGAACAGGAAAAAAGGGTGGGCCATTCTTTAATTCTCTTAATCATAGAAACTATACTAAAGCATATGTTTCTTCGGAAAATGATATTCCGTATTACGCAGAAGCATTTGGAATAAAAGAACAAAATGTAATACCTACTGGAGTACCTAGAACAGATATCTTATTTGATGAAGAATATAAAACTAAAATTATTAATAAAATGGAAACAGTAATACCTAATATTAAAGGAAAAAAAGTGATATTATTTGCACCAACATTTCGAGGAAGCGGACATCATACTGCACACTATCCGTTCTTTAAAATTGATTTCCAAAGGTTGGCTAAATATTGCAAAGATAACAATGCCATAGTTTTATTTAAAATGCATCCATTTGTTAAAAATAAATTGAAAATTCCGAATAAATTTAAAAAGTATTTCTTGGATATATCTGAATTAAGAGAAGTAAATGACTTGTTATTTATTACGGATATTTTGATTAGTGATTATTCTTCATTAATATATGAATTTGCAGTATTTAAAAAACCGATGTTATTTTATGCATTTGATTTAGAAGATTATATTACGACACGAGATTTTTATGAAAGTTATGAAACGTTTGTACCTGGTAAAATTGTTCAAACGTTTGAAGCATTAATGGAATCACTTAATAATGAAGACTTTGATCAATATAAAGTAGAACCTTTTTTAAATAAACATTTTAAATATCAAGATGGTAGGTCAAGTGAACGATTGGTTAGACATTTATTTGGTAGTTAGAAGTGAAGTGCATTAAGCAATGACAGCAAGGAGGTCATCAATGAAGCAAGCATATATGATAGTGCATGAGTTAGATGTTAATAAAGGCGGCATGACAACAGCTATGCTTACTAGAAGTAAGTACTTCTTAGATAATAAAATCAAAGGACATATTGTCACTTTTGATTATAAAATACATTATGATAGTATTCTCAAAAGTTTAGTATCTTCAAATAAAATGGATAAAAGAACGGAAATGTTTAATCCATTTATCTATTTTAAAAAGAAATCTAACAAATTAATAAGAAAGAAAAATAGTCATCCATATAAAGAATTAGCAAAAATGTTAAAAGGTACTGTGGAGATAAAACAAAATAAAAATATATCAAGATTTTTCAATAATAAAAGTGGTGAATACATAGCTTATAAACGAAAGATAAATCGCCAACAAAGCGTTATCGATGTATTTGAAAATAATACACGATTAAAACGAGTATATTTATGTAATAACAAAATACATAAAGTTGATGTATTTAATAAAGATAATAAACTTGTTGCTGAACAATTTTATGATAACCAAACTTATCTATATTTATATAGACAGATCAGTGCTAAAAATGGTGTGATTGGCAATACTTATTTAATTAATGAGAAAAAGCAGTTTAGTAATAATGTTGAATTTTGTAGTTATTTTTTAGACAGGCTAGTTAAAGACGATAAGAATAGTATTATGATTTGTGATGGTCCAGGTAGCTTTCCAAAAATGTTAAATACTAAACATAAAAAGGCCAAAAAATTCTCGGTTATTCACACTAACCATCATAAAAACTTTGATAATAGCGGTGCTAAAAAGAAACATGAAGATTATATATTGAAAAAAGCAGGTTTGATAGACGGTGTCATTGTGTTAACAGAAGGACAAAAGAAAGACATTATTAAAGAATATGACATCAAAAACTTATATGTGATTAGTAACTTTATAGATATTCAAAAGGATGATTTAAATAATAAACACCATAAGGTTGTAGGACAAGTCTCTAGGTTAGTAGCAACAAAGGGTCTAAATTATCTATTGGAAGTCGCTGAAAAAGTAATATCAAAAGATAATAGCATAGAATTTCATATATATGGGGATGGACCAGAAAAAGGTAATTTGGAACGAATGATCAAGGAAAAACAGTTACAGCATAATGTTAAGTTGCTTGGTTATACAAATGAACCTTTGAAGAAGATTAAAAAATTTGGTTGTGTTGTTTCAACTTCTCAAGTGGAATCTCAAGGTTTGAGTATTGCCGAGGCAATGTTACAAAGAAAACCGGTAGTAGCTTTTGATATTAAATATGGTCCATCTGATTTTATAAAAGACGGTGAGAATGGATATTTGATTGAAAATAAAGATATTGAAAGTATGGCTGAAAAAGTTTTAGAAATTATTAATAATAAAGATTTAGCGAATCGACTTGGTGAAAACGCAAGAAATAATGTTGTAGGATTATTTAGCCCTGAAAAGATAATGAATCAATGGCTTAATATTTTTAAATAAAATTAAAAAAGTGTTAGGACAATTACAACTTTGTCCTAACACTTTTCTTTTTTATTATAAGTTAAATAATCTAGCGAAAAATCCTTTTTTCTCTTCTTTAGGCTCTTGATGAGCTAGAGGAGAAGATTGAGATTCAACATGGTCTTTATTAGTATTAGATACTTCAGATGTAGATGTTGAATGAGATGTAGATTTTGCTTGAGTTGATTGTTCTGAAGTACTTAATGATGTACTTTCTTTTTTATTATCAACACTATTAGAAGTGCTCAAGCTGTCAGTAGTTGTTGACACTGATGTAGATGCAATTGTTTTATTTTGATCTGAATTATTTTCACTTGATGAAAGTGACGTAGATTGTGATGATGAAGTACTTTGGCTTGAAGTACTATTCACAGCATCATTATTGCTTTGTTTTGATTCAGAAGCAATAGCTTGTTGCTCATCTAACTTTTTAGTATGAGATTGTTGTGTTGATTGTATTGCATCTTGTGTAGTTTGAATCGCTTTTAATGATTCAGTGTTAGCATCTATTTTAGAAGTAATTTGGCTTTGCAGTTCTTTCAATTCTTGTTGTTGATGATGAACTTGACTAATCATTTGGCCTAACATTTGACGTTCTTCACGCATTTTTTGAATTTCACTACGTAAGTCTTCTACCAATTGTGAAATATTTTGATCAGTTGGTAATTGACTATTATCTTCTTTTACTAAGACTTGAAGGAAATCTTTTTCCTTTTCTAATTCTTCAAATGCTAAATCATAGCTATTAGTTTGCTTTACTTTATCAGCAATATCTTTAAATAATTCGATATCTTCTTCTTTAAAATCAGTTGCTTCACGTCCACGATATTCAGTCTTACTAAGTTGATAGCCACGTTCTTCTAAATGTTGGACGATTTTACGGACTTGTTTTTCACTTAGCTCGACGCGTTGTGCGAATTCTTTAGTTAACATTAATAAAGTCCTTTCATATATGGTTTATGTATACTGACGTTTGTCTTCGGTTAGTGAAACCTCAGTCTTACCTCATATGATAGTTTACCGTTATTTATAGTTAATTTCAAGTTTTGTTACAGAGGGCTTCTTAATTTCATTTGCTCAAGTAATGGATATATTATATCTCTTGAAATACGGTTGGCGAAGACATATTTAAGAATGTAGTTAGACTTAACACTTGTGCCATAAATATCTTTTGATAAAAGAATGTTAGCTTTGATAAACAAGTCAATTTCTTTGGGATCTTCATCATTAGTATAATTTGGATGAATATAATCAATTTCGGTTTATTTTTCGAATTGATGTTCATATAAAAATTGTCTGCGACGTTCAAGTACTTTATTTGTTTCTTCATCCGTCGTCAAAGGTTCCTTAGGGACTTCCATCATTATAAAGTTGATGTCTCTATCATGAATTTCATTAGATAGAACATTTAGTTGTTCTTCAATTTTTTCTAATGTTTTAGACATTACCTCATCATGATTATCTTTGTTCTTAGTGATGAGATAAATGAGGAAAGCAGAATTTGTTGTTGCTTCGTAATGTGCACTAGCCATACTAACAACTTCATCATTTTCAACACCAACAATAAATGCATAATCTTTTTCAGTTTTATTATTTTCAAGTGATTGTTTGAAAATATGACTGTCTTCTGTGAGGCTGATGTCTAATTTTGAATCGTAAATTTGTATTGCTTCGTTGAAATATGGATCGTTAGCAGACGTTATTGTTTTAAATTCCATTATGACACCCCCGAAAATATATTTTGTAAATTATATCATAACTTTGTACCTGGTACGGAAAGATGAATGTGTATGAAAATATTTATAAAAAAACACTATAACTGTAACGACATTGCGTATCAGTTATAGTGCCATGCTTAGCATTGTTTTAACATTAGCAAATTATGATTTTGGTCCTTTTGATTCAGAAGCATAATGTGTAATGTCAATTTCTTCATATGCTGCATTATGTTCTTCAACTTCATTATGAGAAGAACGGTCACGATTAGCAATAACTAAAAATTTACCGTCCAAAATGTCTTGTTTATGACTTTCGATTTCGTCATCACTTAGATTATATCTTGTAAGCACAGCTTGTTCGCCGTCTTCACCAATAAGTAATCTAGACATACGGTCACTAAACGAACCGCTTGTAGCAATTAAACTAATTTGAGAATCGTGTAAATCATCTAAATGTAATTTTGAACGACTAATAACTGCTAATTCGCTTTCTAAATAGCCTTCAGATTTCTTTTGGTTAATCACGTTGTATAATTCTGATTGATTTTCTACTACTGTAATTTCTGCCATGATTATCGCCCCTTATTTTTTCTCTTAGTTCAAATTCTATACCCTTGCCCTATAATTATAAAACTTTTGTTTATATAATTATATAATTTTACTGATTTATTTACCAAATTTATTTTTAAATTAAAAATCAAAACGCTTTCAGTGAGAACTACTGATAAGACAAGGATGATAGTGTATGATAGATATTGAAAAAGTAGCTGAAATTTGCTATCATCATTAAATAATTTATATGACTCATATAATCTAAAGAATATGGCTTTAGAAGTTTCTACCATGTCGCCTTGAACGACATGACTATGGGTAACAACTCAATACTTAGGAGCAGTTTAAATCGATCAAAATATGAAGGGCTAATGTTAAATGTGTTATTGATATAGGGATTTGTTATGCAATCTTACAAAGGTCCTTTATCTATTTGTATACATTTAATTATCGATTAATTTGACGTATCTACTTCTTTATTTGCTAATTGACGCAATGTATTGCACGTTCCCTCATAGATCCTGAAACTTAATCAAAGTTTGGGGATTTTTTTGTATCAACAAGTCTATGGATTACATAATTTTGAGGAGGTTTTCCGGGTGGAGTCGTTAGGACGTAAAGTAAAAGAAGATGGTGTAGTCATTGATGAAAAGATTTTGAAAGTAGACGGTTTTTTAAATCATCAAATTGACGCAAAGTTAATGCATGAAGTAGGGCAAACATTTTATAATCAGTTTAAAAATGAAGGTATTACTAAAATATTAACTATCGAAGCATCTGGTATTGCACCAGCCATTATGGCTGCTCTTCATTTTGATGTCCCATGTTTATTTGCTAAAAAAGCAAAACCTAGTACTTTGAAAGATGGTTTTTATCAAACAGATATCCATTCATTTACTAAAAATAAGACAAGTACAGTTATCGTTTCTGAAGAGTTTCTTGGTGAAGATGATACGGTCTTAATTATTGATGATTTCTTAGCTAATGGTGATGCATCATTAGTTTTAAATGAGATTGTCAAACAAGCCAATGCTAAAACTGCAGGCGTTGGTATTGTCGTAGAAAAGAGCTTCCAAAATGGTCGTCAAAGACTTGAAGATGAAGGATTGAATGTATCTTCATTATGTAAGGTGGCTTCATTAAAAGGTAATAAAGTGACGCTATTAGGTGAAAATTAATGAAGAATTTTATTCTTAGTATTCAACATTTATTAGCCATGTATGCAGGAGCGATTTTAGTACCGATTATCGTTGGTACTAGTTTGAAATTTACACCAGAAGAGATTGCGTATTTAGTTACAGTTGATATTTTCATGTGTGGTATTGCTACATTCTTACAAGTTAATAAGGTGACAGGTACCGGATTGCCAATCGTCCTAGGGTGTACCTTTACGGCGGTTGCACCTATGATTTTAATCGGTCAGACAAAAGGATTAGGTGTATTATACGGTTCATTATTCCTATCAGGTATCTTAGTGATTATTATAGCGCCATTTTTCTCTCATTTAGTTAAATTCTTCCCACCAGTAGTAACAGGAAGTGTTGTAACAATTATTGGTATCAATCTTATGCCAGTTGCAATGAATTATTTAGCAGGTGACGAGGGTGCTAAAGACTATGGTAATCCTAAAAATATCATTTTAGGCGGCGTTACACTGATTGTCATTTTAATTCTCCAACGATTTACTAAAGGATTCTTGAAATCTATCGCTATTTTAATAGGGTTAGTTATCGGAACAATTTTAGCAGGTATCTTTGGTATTGTGGATATCAAACAAGTTGGAGAAGCCAATTGGGTTGGTATACCAATGCCATTCCGATTTTCAGGATTTGGATTTGATTTAAGTGCAACGTTAGTATTCTTTATAGTAGCAATTGTAAGTTTAATTGAATCAACAGGTGTCTATCACGCATTAAGTGAGATTACTGGGAAAAAATTAGAAAGAAAAGATTTTCGTAAAGGTTACACTGCGGAAGGTCTAGCTATAGTAATAGGATCTATGTTTAATGCATTCCCATATACTGCTTATTCTCAAAATGTTGGGCTTGTATCTTTATCAGGCGCTAAGAAGAATAAAGTAATTTATGGAATGGTAATCTTATTACTAATTTGTGGATGTATTCCTAAATTAGGTGCTTTAGCTAACATTATTCCATTACCAGTATTAGGTGGTGCTATGATAGCAATGTTTGGTATGGTAATGGCATATGGTGTGAGTATTTTAGGTAAAATTAATTTTGCAAATCAAAATAACTTATTAATTATTGCTGTATCAGTTGGTTTAGGCACAGGAATTAGTGCCGTACCACAAGCATTTAAAGGTTTAGGAGAACAATTTGCATGGTTAACTCAAAATGGAATTGTTTTAGGTGCTATCTCAGCAATTATCCTAAATTTCTTTTTTAATGGTATAAACTATAAACAAAGTGAAGAAAATGTGAAATAATAGAACAAACTATATAATATTGGAGGCTGTTTTTAAATGTGGGAAAATAAGTTTGCTAAAGAGTCATTAACATTCGATGATGTATTATTAATTCCAGCTCAATCAGACGTGTTACCAAGTGATGTTGATTTAAGCGTTCGTTTATCAGATAAAATTCAATTGAACATTCCGATTATTTCTGCTGGTATGGATACAGTTACAGAATCTAAAATGGCAATTGCGATGGCAAGACAAGGTGGACTAGGCGTTATCCATAAAAATATGGGTATCGAAGAGCAAGCTGATGAAGTACAAAAAGTAAAACGTTCAGAAAATGGCGTTATTAGTAATCCGTTCTATTTAACTCCTGATGAAAGTGTTTTTGAAGCAGAAGCTTTAATGGGTAAATATCGTATTTCAGGTGTTCCAATTGTTAACAATAAAACAGATAGAGAACTAGTAGGTATTATTACTAATAGAGATTTACGTTTTATTGAAGACTTTTCTATTAAAATCTCAGATGTAATGACTAAAGAAGACTTAATTACAGCTCCAGTAGGTACAACGTTAGATGAAGCAGAATCAATTTTACAAGAACATAAAATTGAAAAACTTCCTTTAGTAGAAAATGGCCGTTTAGAAGGACTAATCACAATTAAAGATATTGAAAAGGTATTAGAATTCCCATATGCAGCTAAAGATGCTAATGGTCGTTTATTAGCAGCGGCAGCTATTGGTATTTCTAAAGATACTGATATTAGAGCTGAAAAATTAGTAGAAGCAGGCGTTGATGCACTTGTTATTGATACTGCACATGGTCATTCAAAAGGTGTTATCGAACAAGTTAAACATATCAAAGAAAAATATCCTGACATCACATTAGTTGCTGGTAATGTGGCAACTGCTGAGGCGACTAAAGCACTATTTGAAGCGGGTGCAGATGTAGTTAAAGTTGGTATTGGACCAGGTTCAATTTGTACAACTCGTGTAGTTGCAGGTGTTGGTGTACCACAAATTACAGCTGTTTATGATTGTGCAACTGAAGCACGTAAACAAGGCAAAGCAATTATTGCAGATGGCGGTATTAAATTCTCTGGAGATATCATTAAAGCATTGGCAGCTGGTGGACACGCTGTAATGTTAGGTAGCTTATTAGCAGGAACTGAAGAAAGTCCTGGTGCTACTGAAGTATTCCAAGGTAGACAATACAAAGTATATCGCGGTATGGGATCTCTAGGTGCTATGGAAAAAGGTTCAAATGACCGTTACTTCCAAGAAGATAAAACGCCTAAGAAATTCGTACCAGAAGGTATTGAAGGCCGTACAGCTTATAAAGGACCTTTACAAGATACAGTTTATCAACTTATGGGCGGTGTAAGAGCTGGTATGGGTTATACTGGTTCTGAAAATCTTGAAAAATTACGTGAAGAAGCACAATTCACACGTATGGGACCAGCTGGTTTAGCAGAAAGCCACCCACATAATGTTCAAATCACTAAAGAATCACCAAACTATTCATTCTAATAAGATTTAAAGGAGAACGACAATTATGGAAATGGCGAAAGAGCAAGAGTTAATTCTTGTCTTAGACTTTGGTAGCCAATACAACCAATTAATCACAAGACGTATACGTGAAATGGGTGTATATAGTGAGTTACACGACCATGAAATTTCTATTGAAGAAATTAAACGTATGAATCCAAAAGGTATTATTTTATCAGGTGGTCCTAATTCAGTTTATGAAGAAGGTTCATTTACTATCGACCCTGAAATTTATAACTTAGGTATTCCTGTATTAGGTATTTGTTATGGTATGCAATTAACTACTAAATTATTAGGTGGTAAAGTTGAGCGTGCCAATGAACGTGAATATGGTAAAGCAATCATTAATGCGAAATCTGATGAATTATTCTTTGGCTTACCATCAGAACAAACTGTATGGATGAGTCATTCAGATAAAGTGATCGAGATTCCAGAAGGATTTGAAGTTATTGCTGATAGCCCAAGCACAGATTATGCAGCTATCGAAGATAAATCTCGTCGTATTTATGGTGTTCAGTTCCATCCAGAGGTACGTCATACTGAATACGGTAATGATTTATTAAGAAACTTTGTGCGTCGTGTTTGTAATTGTACAGGCGAATGGACAATGGAGAACTTTATTGAAATCGAAATTGAAAAAATTCGCGAACGTGTAGGTGACAGAAAAGTACTATGTGCTATGAGTGGTGGTGTAGACTCATCTGTTGTTGCTGTATTATTACACAAAGCGATTGGTGATCAATTAACTTGTATCTTTGTCGACCATGGTTTACTTCGTAAAGGTGAAGGCGACATGGTTATGGAACAATTTGGTGAAGGTTTCAACATGAATATTATTCGTGTTAATGCACAAGATCGTTTCATGGATAAATTAGCTGGTGTATCAGACCCAGAACAAAAACGTAAAATCATTGGTAATGAATTTGTTTATGTATTTGATGATGAAGCATCTAAGTTAAAAGGCGTAGATTTCTTAGCGCAAGGTACACTTTATACAGATGTAATTGAATCAGGTACTAAAACAGCTCAAACAATTAAATCTCACCATAATGTAGGTGGATTACCTGAAGATATGGAATTTGAATTAATCGAACCAATTAACACGTTGTTTAAAGACGAAGTACGTGCTTTAGGTATCGAGTTAGGTATTCCAGAACATTTAGTATGGAGACAACCATTCCCAGGTCCTGGTTTAGGTATCCGTGTACTTGGTGAAATTACTGAAGATAAATTAGAAATCGTACGTGAATCAGACGCGATATTAAGAGAAGTAGTTAGAGAAGAAGGTCTTGAAAGAGACATTTGGCAATACTTCACTGTACTTCCAGGTATTCAATCTGTAGGTGTTATGGGTGACTACCGTACATACGATCATACAGTAGGAATTCGTGCTGTAACATCAATTGATGGTATGACTAGTGACTTTGCTCGTATCGATTGGGAAGTCTTACAAAAGATTTCAAGCCGTATCGTTAACGAAGTTGACCACGTTAACCGCGTTGTCTACGATATTACTTCTAAGCCACCTAGTACAATAGAGTGGGAATAATTAAATAATATATATTTAAGGCTAGAAACCCTATATTAGCGGTTTTCTAGCCTTTTTATTTTGCTTTGAATAAGTCATGTATAAATTGTTCTATATTTTTTTAAGAACTTCCTTCGATAATCTTATTTAAAATCGTTATTGATTAATCGGAATTAATCCTATAGAATGTAAAACGTAATAATTACTATTTACATAACAGAAAAAGAAAGGGAGTTTATTATGGCTAAAATTCCAGTAACTGTGTTAAGTGGGTATCTAGGTTCTGGTAAAACAACATTATTGAATCATATTTTACAAAATCGTGAGGGACGACGAATTGCGGTTATTGTTAATGATATGAGTGAAGTGAATATCGACAAAGACTTAGTAGCAGAAGGTGGAGGTTTATCTCGAACTGATGAAAAATTAGTCGAGCTATCAAACGGCTGTATTTGTTGTACGTTGCGCGATGATTTGCTAAAAGAAGTTGAACGTATTGTTAAAAAGGGTGGTATTGATCAAATAGTGATTGAATCCACAGGTATTTCTGAACCAGTACCTGTTGCACAGACGTTTTCTTATATCGATGAAGAATTAGGGATTGATTTAACGGCCATTTGTCGATTGGATACAATGGTAACGGTTGTAGATGCTAATCGATTTATTAACGATATTAATTCCGAAGATTTATTAATAGATCGTGATCAAAGTGTAAGTGATGAAGATGAACGTACCATTGCGGATTTACTTATCGACCAAGTAGAGTTTTGCGATGTGATGATTATTAATAAAACAGATTTAGTATCAAAAGATGCATTAAATCGATTAGAACAAATTTTAACGACACTTCAACCTGAAGCGAAAGTGATTAAAACTGTAAATGCTAAGGTTGATTTATCAGAAGTATTAAATACACAACGTTTTGATTTTGAAAAAGCAAGTGAATCTGCTGGCTGGATTAAAGAATTAACAGAAGGGGGCCATGCGGAACATACACCAGAAACTGAGGAATATGGAATTTCTTCATTTGTATATCGTCGACAATTACCTTTCCATGCTGAAAGATTTAATGAATGGTTAGAACACATGCCGGAAAATATTGTTAGAGCTAAAGGAATAGTCTGGTTAGCTCAATATAATCAAGTTGCATGTCTATTTTCTCAAGCTGGATCGTCTCAATCGATATATCCAGTAACATACTGGGTAGCGAGTATGCCACGTGCAAAGCAGGAAATGATTTTAGAAGAAAGACCTGATGTTGCAGAAGAATGGGATTTAGAATATGGAGATCGTCATACACAATTTGTTATTATCGGTACAAATTTGAATCAAGAGCAAATCATTAAAGATTTAGATCAATGTTTAATAAATAGTAGTGAAATTGATGCAGATTGGTCACAATTGTCAGACCCGTATCATTGGACGATTACATCCAAATAATCTAGATTTTAAAAAATAAAGTTTCACGTGAAAACTACATATAAAAAAGATACTCCCTTGTACTACTTATAAAGTAACAGTAGTACAAGAGCGTACCTTTAAATTATTTAATATTATCTTTTACAAATTTACCAGCTTTTCCTTTAAATGATTCTCCGCCAGCCATTTCTTGTTTGGCATATTTATCTGTAGAATTATTCCATAAATTATAGCCATAAGTACGAAGACCATAAATTTTTGAATATTTCCCATCTAACATAGGAGAACCAGAAGCACCAGCTCTGAAAATATCTTTTGTCATAATTTCAGTACCATTTGCTGAAAATTGGACGAATCTTAATTTACTAAAATAAGCTTTAGTATTGTCGCCATTTTGCCATGGATATCCTAATGAATATAATGGTGTATTAAATTTTAATCCTTTGATTTCCTTGTCAGTTGCTAATCGTATTGGCTTAGCATATTTAGACATTTTCTCTTTGGTATGAACAACAGCTATATCATAACCTGATAATTTTTTTACATCAGAGGCATGGAATTTATAAGGAATATGCTTCCCATCTCGGTTCATTGCGAACGAGATATATTTCGCTGAAGCGGCTTTTCCATTTTTATCATCAATAACATGAGCATTTGTAACAAACGTATGATCTCCGATAACTGTACCTGTGCCCATTGAATCTTTGCCTTTACCTTTATGGCCATTCATATTAGAAACTCGACCAATTGCTTTTAAATTATTTTTATTAGCTTTTGTATAATGTTCAATACTGATTGAGTTTTTACTTATTTTCTTAGCTTTGGGATAAGCTTGTTGGTCAGATGGAGAATTTAATCCATCACGGTAGTAATGATCTGTTTCAGCATGCGCTTGTTGAGAAAATGTTGCAGTGGCTGTCAACGCAATTGTAGTGATCATGACACTGCTAATAATCGTTTTTATTGGTTTGAAATATGACAAAATAGAAGTCCCCTTTGTTTTTTAAAGTTGATACGAAATTTTAAAAAAGTCAAAATAAAATAATGATTATTGTAAATTTATTATCATCAATCAGTTTCATTATATGTGAAATAAGTTGTATTACAATAGAAAATTTAAAATTTGTTGTAATTGATTAATTAATAATAATAAATATGTAAAATGTAACAATAATAGCAATAATATAAATTGATAATTACTGCATAAAATAAAACAACGACTTTTCGAATCATAAAAATGTTGCTTTAAAGAATAATTCACTAAATATCTATATCTTTTCTTATATAAATGTGATATTTTTTATTGTAACAAAGAAATCATTTTATCCGATTACATCTAGCTCTCATGTAGAGTTAGATGTTTTTTAATGACACAATCAATAGGAACGAATGAGATGGACATATTATATCTAATAAGGTGTAAACTGTTTGAACCGTTTATTTCCGTATTATTGTAATGCAAACTAAAAGAGGCGAGACCTAATGTCTCGCCTCTTTTATATATTTATTGTCTTTATTTGAAGAAGCCAATGATAGTTTTGATGATTGAAATGATGCTTGTAACGATTTCCATTGATAGTCCTCCTTTTCAATCAGAATGAGTTATTTATTGGGTTAGTGCAATTTTTGAATAATATTAGATTATTTATTGCCTTTTACAAGATCGATGATTGTTTTCACTAAAGAAACGATACCTGAAATAATACTCATGTATAGCCCTCCCTTTTAAATGGATTAGTGTTATTTAAATACATATAATCGTCATTAAAGACGAATTATTTATTACCTTTTACAAGGTCGATGATTGTTTTTACTAAAGAAACAATGCCTGAGATGATTTCCATTATAATTACCTCCCTTGTTTGACTTGTTAAATACATTGTAACGAGATAAAGGATGGTTTATGACGAAATTTCCTAACTTGTATTTTGAAGGTCATAACTGGGCGTTTTCATTGAATAACTCACAGAATTTCATGCCTAAGTGTATTAACTATTAAATGCCTTTACAAAAGCTTTACATGGCTGTTTTGAAGTTGTAAAGATATTGAATTTTCATATAAAATTAGCGTCTTTATTGGTATGAGATTTGACATAGTTAATATCATCGACTATATTAATATTAATATGCTCAAAAGTAGAATTAAGCTTTAGCTAGCGATGATTGCTATAAAATTATAGTGTTTATCGAGAGTGAAAGAATAGTTGGCTTTTGACCGGACACAGAAAATTAAAAAGGTAGCTTTTTAAAAGGAAATAACATCATTCTAAGATTAAAATACATACGTAGATTTAAAATGCGAGGAAAATGAGAAGTTAAGTCGACTTTTTCACAAGGAGTAAAGACCGCTAACTTATTTAAAATTCAAGTCGTAATGTTGATGATATTTCAAGTTGAAATGAAGCCTATAGTAGCATGTTTCTCATAATTCAGAGTGTGGGATATTGTCTATTGTAGGCTTTTTATAGTACGTAAATTTAAACAGAGGAGGTATCGATGTTAAGTATGAATGCACTCTTAATTGTGTTCCTTATCACTTTACTCATTGCTATGCTGAGTGGTTTAGTATTTTTATCTGCTAAAGTTCCCACTCAATATATTAAGATACATATGTATATGCTTGTCTTACCTATCATTGTAGGACTGATTGGATTATTTTCAACGACAAATCAACTTATCATTGGCCCTTTTAAATTAGATAAATTGGCTTGGTTAATGGGAAGTTTCATTTTAATATTAGGTTTTATTATCCAAAAGTTTTGTGTTCGTTATTTGCTTGGAGATAAAAATTATCGTCAATATTTCCCATTATTCACTTTGATTACCGTTTTTGCATCTGTTGCATGGTTAAGTGGTGATTTAAGATTTATGGTTGTAAGTTGGGGCGCAACATTATTATGCCTTACGTTATTAATTAGAGTTAATCGTTTCTGGAAAGTACCACATGAGGCTGCTAAAATTTCTGCTAAATTATTTTTAATTGGATGGCTAGCATTAGTTGTAGCTGTTGGTTTGTTATATATTTTTACAGGTCATTGGTATATTGATGAAGTAGCAGTTGATTATAGTCATTTATCTTTTGGCATGAAATTAATTATAGATTTATGTATTGTACTGGCTGTGATTATTCCCGCAGCACAGTTTCCTTTCCAAAGTTGGTTAATTGAATCTGTTGCAGCACCGACACCTGTATCAGCTATTATGCATGCCGGAATAGTCAATGCTGGTGGGATTATATTAACAAGATTCGCACCTGTATTTGATAATGCAATAGCGATTACAGTTTTATTGTTGATTGCGAGTGTCTCAGTGTTACTTGGTTCAGGAATCAGTTTGGTTCATGTCGACTATAAAAGACAACTTGTAGGATCTACAATGAGTCAAATGGGCTTTATGCTTGTTCAATGTGCATTAGGTGCATATTCGGCAGCTATTATTCATCTTGTGTTACACGGCGTATTTAAAGCAACATTATTTTTACAATCTGGATCTGTAGTTGGCAGATTTAATATACCAACGCCACCTAGTGCTAAAAGATCATATGGATGGATCTTGTTAGGTCGACTATTGGCGTTAGTGATTGCAGTGCTATTTTGGATGAATAGTGATCATAGCGCTTATGAGCTAATTAGCTCGCTTATACTAGCATGGTCGTTAATGGTGTCATGGAATCAACTAGTTGCCTTTAGTAAGACGATTATGGGTAAAGTGGTTGGTGTTTGTATGATTATTATTGTTGCTGTAGTTTATATTGTGACGCATCATTTCTTTAAATATTTATTAAGCACAGTGGATATTAGTGTGACGCATCCACCGATTATAAGTAGCATTATAAGCATTGCTATCTTAGTATTTGGAAGTGTATTTAGTATTTGGGTATCACGACATCGTAACTCGCATGCATTTGCTGTATTGTATTTATGGTTAGTTAAATTGGGTGAGGCGAAATCAGCTTCAGTTGAAAGCTATCCAACATATTTGAAAAAGTATTTATAAAAGGGTGAAAAACTATGGTTAATTCACAACAAAATAGCAATATCGAAATGATTGTCTCTGAGGCTAAGCGTGTCATTACACCGTTATCACCAATTTCTATTTTTGCTGCGAGAAATCCTTGGGAAGGTTTGGAAGGACAAACATTTAACGAAATAGCTACATGGCTAAAAGATATAAGAGATGTCGATATTTATCCTAATTATAGAGCGGTTGAAAATGCTGTACAACATGGTGAGATAGATGAAGAAATCTTTGAAACATTATTAAATGAAGCAATTCAATCGTCTAATATCAAAGTAGAAACCGAATTTGAAAAACGTTATATAGATAACATTAAACATATTGAACCAATTTCAGATGATCTTTTAGATACTACTATGCGTCATCGTATCTTTGAAACTTTACCTAAGGTTTCAAACAGAGATGTAAATCAAGATTTATACCGACCTAAGAGTGCGGATAGTGTTAATGCAAAAGGTGAACGATTAATTGATGAGGTAGATATGCATATGATTAAGTGGTCTAAACTGTATTTAGACCAGTTTCAATCTAGTTGGACTATGCCTAAGAGAGAGCAAGGCTTTTATACTGCATGGTTACATTTAGCACAACATGATCCTAATCTGTCTAAACAAGCAAGACAACTTGTTCGTCAGTGTGCATCTACTTCACACGAAATGATTAGCCAAGTATTAACAGATTTGAATATTCAAAGTGCAGACTGGCAAGCTTATATAGAAGGACAGTTGTTAGCTTTACCAGGTTGGGCTGGGATGATGTATTATAGAGCAGAAGAAAATGAATCAGAGCGTCAACTCTTAACAGATTACATAGCAATAAGATTAGCCACTGAATATATTTTATTATCAACAACTAAAGAACAATACAACGTGTCTAATATTTATCACTATAAAGACGTAGATTTAGTTATAGCATTAATGTTTTATGGTCATTTATCACTTGAAGAGTGGGATCAATTATCTAAAGAAGATAAAATAAGATACTTAGATTTTGCGAGAACATATCATAGACAGTATTTCCAAAAATTATGGCTTGATGCATGGGAAGAAACACATGAACGTGATTTAGTAGATACAATTTATGAGTCGTCAAATTCAGATAGTGAACCACAAAAGACACAAGCCCAGTTAGCGTTTTGTATCGATGTCCGTTCTGAACCGTTTCGTCGTCATCTCGAAGGAGAAGGCCCATTTGAAACAATAGGTATTGCCGGTTTCTTTGGTTTACCTATTAAAAAAGAAGTTATTGACGCACAATTCGATCATGAATCTTTACCTGTCATGGTACCACCAGCGTACAAAATTCAAGAATACGCAGATCGCCATAAATTAGAATATTATCAGCAACAACAACATACAATTACATCAATGCTTTATACATTTAAATTAATGAAACATAATGTTCTACCTAGTCTATTATTACCAGAATTAAGTGGGCCATTTTTAAGTCTAAATACCATTGCCAATACGTTAATACCAACAAAAGCAAGACAATTTGCACATCGGTTCACTAAAAAATGGCTTAACAAACCTGAAACAAAGTTAACCATCGAAAGAGAGCATCATGTGTATTCAGAACTTCCTATTGGTTTAACGGAAGAAGAGCAAGTTCAATTTAGTAAACAAGCACTACAATTAATGGATTTAACGAAAGATTTTGCACCACTTGTCGTATTAGGTGGACACGGTAGTGAATCTCATAATAATCCTTATCATTCTTCACTAGAGTGTGGTGCTTGTGGAGGGGCTTCAAGTGGATTTAATGCTAAATTGTTAGCGATGTTATGCAATATGTCTTCTGTAAGAGAAGCACTGAAACAAGATAACATTAATATTCCTGATGAAACTGTCTTTGTTGCGGCAGAACATAAGACCTCAGTAGATAAGTTGGAATGGATATATGTCCCAGAATTAACAGAAAGTGCACAACAAGCGTTTGATTTAATAGAATCTGTTATGCCACAAGTAAGTTATAAAGCTAATTTAGAACGTTTGGCAAACTTGCCTAACTTAAATAAAGAGCATAAAGATCCAGTAGCAGCAGCATATCAATATGCGAGTGATTGGAGCGAGATAAGACCCGAATGGGGGTTAGCTAAAAATGCTGAGTTTGTTATTGGTAAACGTTCAATTACTGAAAATAGTAATTTAGAAGCGCGAGCATTCTTGCATAATTACGATTGGACAGAAGATCAAGATGGTCATTTACTCAATACAATTATTTCTGGACCAGCACTAGTTGCACAATGGATTAACCTACAATATTATGCTTCAACTGTAGCACCACATTACTATGGTAGTGGTAATAAGAGAACACAATCAGTCACATCTGGACTTGGTGTCATGCAAGGTAACTCTAGTGACTTAATGTACGGTTTGCCTTGGCAATCAGTAATGGCTCAAGATAACGAAATTTACCATTCGCCAATACGTTTATTAGTCGTTATTCAAGCACCTGATACGCATATTCAACGCTTATTAGCAGATAATCAAAAATTCGCTCAAAAAGTCGACAATGGATGGGTACGTTTAGCAAGTATTGATGAAAATCATAGTTGGAAAGATTGGTAAATGTATATATAGATAGCTTACTTAAGAGATTTCAATTGGTTATGGCGTTTTTGATGTTATTTTCGAATAATATGGAAAATGTTAAACTATATGTAATCAATATTTAGGAGTCGTCTATATGAAAAAGTCTAAAGGTGTATATGAAGCTGAAATTAGTAAAGCGATCACTCAATGGGAAAAGGATTATTTAGGAAGAGGTTCTTTATCTGTTAAAACTGACATACTAAGAGATATGGTGATTATCAATTTGCAAGGAATATTAACACCTGCAGAATATCGCGTTTGTGAGACGAATGAAGGTTTATTGAATATTAAACGCACAAGATCTGAATTAGTTGAATCGGGTCAAAATGATCTTAATAACATTATTCATCAAATTACAGGAATTGAAGTAGTCAGTTTCCATAGCGATTTAAGTACCGTTACAGGTGAACGTGTGATTGTCTTTAAATTAAAAGACAACTTTGAAAAATTAATCAACCAAGCTTGATTTATATAGGAACAGTATGATTTTACGTTAATAGACAAAGGTCATACTGTTTTTTATTTTAAATATAATAAGTACATCACGTAAACATAAAGTCTATAAATGATACCTAATAAATTCGGAAAAATAATCATAGAGGCTAGTAATTTATCACCTTTGAAACCGACAATACATAAAATAATAGGTATCATATAGAGAATGAATAACCAATATAATAGTGTGTCAAATGAGGGATGAATAGGTAAGAAAAAGCGAAATAATGTAATTAACAAGGCACAATAGATTAATATTATTTTGCTCATAAAGGATACCTTTCTAACTATCAAACATAAATGGGTACAGTTGAATGATTACAGTACTTATATTTGAATACGTTTTTAACGTGTGATAGCTATATTTTTTAGATTTTTATTATTATTATAAATTCAATTATACAATAATTTATATGCAAAAGGTATGAGAATTCCAAAGCACTATAGTCATTTAATATCAATTATAAATGGTATCTCAACCTCACTTTAAGCGATTGAATCGTATATAATACATGTAATGGTTGAAAGCACAAAGGATATCATTAACGAAATATAATGAATATAGGTCAAAATAATCGACGTTTAAATAATGGTACAAACGATGGCTTAGTCCAAGAGATTTTGATGGACACAGTTATCAAATAGCAAATATAACATAATTAAAATCCGACATAAGGCCGAGCCCAACATATGGTCATTTTGTATATGATATAAGAGTTAAGTAACTAAAGTTTGTAAGAGATAGAGGAGATTATATGATAAACAACAAAATAACGACAGGAAAATTTACCATTCCTTTATTTTTGATCAGTGTGTGCTTGTTTATATTTGTTGCATTGCGTATTACTCATGAAGGCGCATTTTTAAAAACACTTGATTTAAAGTCATTACATTGGCTTACTCAGGAATTTGGTACACCACATCGAAATTTTGAAGGTAATTGGTTCAATCATTATATGACATTTTCTGCCACTATAGGCGACGTAAGTGGTGTAATTATTATGTCACTTATTATTACAGTGGTTTTAATGTTTAGATATAAACATATTGCTTTATGGTTTATTTTAACAATTTTAAGTGGCACATTAATGAATATATTAATCAAAATGACAATAGAGCGTACAAGACCGTTTAATCATTTAGTCGTTGACAAAGGGTATTCTTTCCCTAGTGGTCATTCTAATGCCAGTACGCTATTATTTGTAACAATGATTTTTGTGATTATACCAGTAGTTCGCCATGCTATATTGAGGTACGCAATGCTCGTTCTTGCGATCATATTGTGGTTAAGTATATTATTTTGTAGATTATACTTTCATGCGCACTACCTTACAGACGTCATTGGTGGTGTCACATTAGCATTGGCCTGGATCGCACTATGGCTTGCTGTATATCCATTGTTTAAAAAATTAAAGTTAAAAGACAAATAGTTAATGTCTTTTTAAAAGTGATATTATATACGTATTAAATTTTAAAAGTTAGGAGAGTACGACATGATGAATATTAAATCACCAAGTCCACTTTATTTAAAAGGTACAAACAATCAAGCGATATTATTATTACATTCATTTACAGGTACCGTTAAAGACATGAAACATCTTGCAACAACATTGAATGAACAAGGATTTACTTGTTATGTACCTAATTATCCTGGTCACGGACTACCAGTGACACAGTTTGTAGCGTACAATGTTGAAGATTGGTGGCATTGCGTGCAAGAAGCGTATCAATTTTTAAAAAGTGAAGGATTTGAGAAAATTAATGTTGCTGGCGTCTCATTAGGTGGTTTATTCACATTACATTTAGCTGAAAACGTTGAGTTAAATCGTATTGTCGTCATGTCTGCACCAAGTGAAAAGACGAAAGCAGGTATCTCTTGGCGTTTGGAAAAATATGGGAAACGTATGAATGACATAATGAGATTATCAGAAAGTGAAAGCACTCATGAATTAGCGCAAATAGAGGATTATCAAAATGATATAAAAACATTCCAAGAGGTTATTAATGATATTATGTCACATTTGAATGAAATTACTGCAACTGCAAGAATAGTATATGGTGGTCAGGATGAAGCGGCTTATGAAGACAGTGCCCACTATATTTTCAACCAAATCAGTAGTGAACATAAAACGATACAAGAATTCCCACGCAATCAACACTTGATGACGCATGGTGAGGGTAGAGACGAATTGGAGCAAGATATTGTTAAGTTCTTCACTGAGCAATAATATCTTTATAAAAGGGCGTGTTCATAGATGAAAAGGACTTTTTTATTAACATATATAACGGCTTCGGGTAAAACATATACAGAATTTAAGACATTTGAAAATGGTATAGATAAAGATAAATGTGTGAGACGAATTTTAGATGAATTTGATGAGTTGCCATATTTATATTTAGAAAAGGGAAATAGCATCCATTATATCAATGTTGATCACATTGAAAGTTTAGAGATTGAAGAAGTACATGATGGACAGTCAATCACTTATAGCAGTTAAAATATGAAAAGCTAAAAATTTAAAATAATGTTACAAGGAAAATAGTCATAACTCATTCATTTTCAGTTTATGTTTAAATACAAATTGAAAAGGTGAGCAAGGCTATTTTTTTATTATTCTGACAATTTAGATGGATATTGCACATAAATGCTATAAATGGTAAAGTGTTACTTAAATACATAAACGCTTTAATGTGCTAAAGGAAGTGATTGGATATGAGCAAACAATCAGAATGGAAGACATCAACTGGTTTTATATTGGCAAGTGCTGGTTCTGCAATAGGTCTAGGAGCAATGTGGAAATTCCCTTATATGGCAGGCATTTATGGTGGCGGCGCATTTTTATTAATGTTTTTAATCTTCACCATATTTGTAGGACTACCATTATTAGTAATGGAATTTACTGTTGGGAAAATGGGAAGAACCTATACCACACAAATATATAGTAAACTTACAGGCAAAAAATGGTTAAATATTATAGGGTGGAATGGTAACTTAGCAGTATTTATCTTATTCGGTTTCTATAGTGTTATTGGCGGATGGATTATAATCTATATGGCTAATGTCATTTGGCAAATAGTTACGTCGAACACATCTGATCTTGGCCAAATTCAATTTGAATCGATTATTAGTAATCCATGGTTAACAGTATCAGGACAGGGTATTTTTATTTTCTTAACAATGATTATAGTCATGCTCGGTGTCGAAAAAGGCTTAGAAAAAGCTTCCAAAATCATGATGCCGTTACTATTTATCTTTCTAATAATTGTTGTTGGAAAATCGTTAACTTTAGACGGTTCTATGGAAGGTGTACGTTATTTATTGCAACCCCGAATTAAAGATATATCAATGGAAGGCATCTTATTTGCTCTTGGACAATCCTTCTTTACATTATCATTGGGAACGACTGGGATGATTACTTACGCAAGCTATGCTCCGAAAGCTATGACAATTAAATCATCTGCTATTTCAATTGTATTGATGAATATTTTAGTTTCAGTTTTAGCGGGATTAGCAATCTTTCCAGCGTTAAAAACATTCGGATACCAGCCGCAAGAAGGGCCCGGTTTATTATTTAAAGTGCTACCTTTAGTATTCGATAAAATGCATTTCGGTATCGTTTTTTATCTTATCTTTTTAATTTTATTTTTATTTGCAGCATTAACATCATCTATTTCATTATTAGAGCTAAACGTTTCTAATTTTACAAAAAATGATAATACTAAACGTCGACCTGTTGCACTTATCGCAAGTATACTCGTATTTATCATCAGTATTCCAGCCACTTTATCGTTCGGTAGTTTAAGTGGAATTAAATTTGGCGCTGGCACTATATTCGATAACATGGATTTTATTGTATCTAATATTCTAATGCCATTAGGAGCTCTAGGTACTACATTTGTTGTAGGCCAATTATTAGATAAAAATTTATTAAGAGAAAACTTTGGTAGAGACAAATTCAAACTATTTTTACCTTGGTATTATTTAATTAAATTTGTTATGCCAATCGTAATTATTTTAGTATTTATAGTTCAGTTATTTTAAAAATAGATTTTAGATAAAAATATAGCAATAAAGGCTTATCGAAACTACGAATTTCGATAAGCCTTTTTATATTATCCAACCAAAATATGCCAAATATTTTTGATGATAAGTAAACTGACAATTAGAACGATAATACTCGAGATTTTATTTAAAATAATGATGTATTTACCAGTTTTATCAACAGACCCTAACATTTTTCCAAGGACTGCTAACAAAATAAACCAAATCCAAGAAACTGAAATAGTAGCTATTGCGAATAATACCTTTTCGTTACCTTGATACATAGAAGTGCTAGTACCAATGACGCCGATTGTATCCATAATCGCATGGGGATTAAGTAGTGAAACAGAGAGTGCAAATCCGATTTGTTTCTTAGCGCTCATAGGTTCCATATGTTCTAAATTATTTGGCTTTTCATTCCACAATGACCAAGCCATATATAATAAGAAGGCTAGGCCAATAATATAAATTACTAATTGTAAAATAGGTAGTGACATTAAAACGAGTGAAACACCTAATATAGCTAATACTATTAAAGTCGTATCACATAAACCTGCTGTAATAATGACTGGTAATGCTTTGGTTAATTTCTTTTGATTAGCTCCCTGGTTAAATACAAATACGTTTTGAGCACCTAATGGCAAGATAAGACCTAAAGCAAGTAAGAATCCATGAATCATAGGTTGCATAATAGTACCCCTTTTTTATGAGCTAGAATATTTATCTTAAAAAGTTTAAATATCTGAATATTTAAAAATATTATACGGAAGACATATATACTTTTCAATATTAAATATTTTATTAGGGATTGTTCTCATAAAAAAGCCCGAAGCAGTTGTGTTTAAAATGCTTTGGGCTATGAAACATATATTTTGAAATTGAGATTAACAAATTAGATTATGACTCTTTTGTGGCCTCGACTAATGTATCTGCTGCAAGTAAACCAAGATTATTTGAAGCTAATGGACTATCGCCAGTTAATAACTTACGGTCTTGGTGTGTCTGGCCACTCATTTCTTTATTTACAATATTAAGTCCTTGTTTGCTTAATAAGTCTGCAACTAACCATTTAAGTTTACCTGGCAAGTAACCAATGTCGATATTAGCGCCGTCATCAAGCGCATCAGGGAATACACAAACTGAATAGCCTTCAAATGGTGATGATTCTCTATTTAAACCAGCAGATAATAATGCAGCAGGACCATGACATAATGTGATAATAAACTTATCATAATCTAATGCCCAATCTAATGTTTGTTGTACATCTTCACTTTCGGAAATACCAACTACAGCCGCATGTCCTCCAGGTATAAATAGGGAAATATAATCTGAATCAGGACCGAGTTCATTTTTAACTACTTCTGATAACACTTTTGGTTGTTTTAGTTTTTCCTTTAATTTATTGTAAGTCGATTGAACAGCCTCATCTTCTCCAGGCATAGCCCAATGTTCCAATTTTACAGGATAACCCGTTAATGTAGCTACATCGACATCGAAACCTGCTTCCATTAAATGATGCAATGGTAATAACATTTCTACTGGGTGATTACCTGTGGAGAACATTTTGCCGTTTTCTAACAATACATATCGTTCTTCTGCGGCAATCATTAATACTTTCCATTTACCTCCAGTATAAGCATTTTTATGTTTGACACCATCAAAGTCTGTTTTAGGTGCTGTATATTGACTTAATGAATAAGGAGAAGGGAAAAATGCATTATCCTCCGCTTTATCAGGCGTTGGCACTTTACTTAATTCACTTGTGTCTTGAGTCATATTCAATTCCTTCTTTCGTAGGTTTGTAATGTTTATTACCTTGTAAGATACCTCATAAACATATACTAATAGCTACATGTCTCTCTTTTAATATAAAAAATGTACACTAAGACAGCATTATAAGGTCTAAGTGTACACGTTGAATTAGATGTATTGTACATTTTCGAAAATGACATTTTGTTTTTGAAGTTCTTCTGCAATATTTTGAGGTAATTTAGTATTTTTAAATGTCACATGATCAAAGAAGCAGTGTTTTAATTTTATATTTTCAAATACAGATTGGTTAATTTCTGTTTTTTTAAAAGTAACATTTTTAAATGTAGTATCAGTGATTTTAACCTCACTAAACGTGTTGCCATCAAATACAACATCTTGAAAGACTGTATTATTAATCGTTGTTTCATCAAACGTCGTATTTTCTGCGTTAATGTTTTTAAATTGGTTTTTGTAAAAATTAACTTGTTCGAATATGCAGTCATTCAAACTACTATTTACAAATTTACTATTTGAGACAGCGTTAATGTTTTTAAATATACCTTCATTAAAATTACAATTTTTAAAACGACTTTTATTAACTTCTAATTCATCGTACATAGAATTTCTAAAATTAGTTGAATTATGATTTACATTTTTATAGTTTTCTTGAGTGAATACAGATAGCGATAAGTCTTTATTTGCCATATAATTACAAACTCCTTTACTAGCGTTAAATGATATTTCTTTTCTTGTACAGGAAAAATAAATATAAATTTATAGAATTAATATACGTTATTCATCATAACATGAGATGGCTTCTGGTACATTTGATTGAGTTTGAAACTAGAAATATAAAAATATGATCTATTATAAACAGTGAAATTGCAAAATATTCTAAAATCATTTATAATTCATACCTGTTAAATAAGAATTATTGGAATATGGGAAAAGGGTATTGTATAGTTTTCCTTAAAATACATAGGAGATGTATATATATAACATGATTGCATACGATTTGATTGGACAAACACCACTTGTTTTATTAGAAAGTTATAGTGATGAAAACGTTAAAATTTATGCTAAACTTGAGCAATTTAATCCTGGAGGCAGTGTCAAAGATAGGCTAGGAAAGTATCTTGTTGAACAAGCAATAGAAGAAGGACGTCTTCAACGCGGTGATACTATAGTGGAAGCTACGGCTGGAAATACTGGCATAGGATTAGCTATAGCAGCTAATCGCTACGATCTAAAATGTGTCATATTTGCACCTGAAGGCTTTTCTGAAGAGAAAATTTCAATTATGCGTGCGTTAGGTGCTGATGTAAAAAGAACAGCTAAAGATGAAGGCATGATTGGAGCACAACAAGTTGCCAAACAATACGCTACTGACACACAATCCATTTATATGAATCAGTTTGAAACTAAACATAACCCTGATGCCTATACACATACCTTGGGGAAAGAACTTACAGATGAACTGAATCATATTGACTATTTCGTAGCTGGTGCTGGATCTGGTGGTACATTTACAGGTGTAGCAAGACATTTACAACCTTTAGGTGTTAAAAGCTATATTGTTGAACCAGAAGGCTCGATATTAAATGGTGGGCCAAGTCATACTCATGACACAGAGGGCATTGGTTCAGAGAAGTGGCCTGGATTTTTAGAGAAAACTTTAGTCGACGGTATTTTTACAATTAGTGATAAACATGCTTTTGAAAACGTAAAAAATATTGCTAAAAATGAAGGATTACTTGTAGGTAGTTCATCTGGTGCAGCATTACAAGGTGCACTTGAATTAAAACAACAATTAGACAAAGGGGTAATCGTAACCATATTCCCTGATGGTAGTGATCGATATATGTCAAAACAAATATTTAATTATAAGGAGATGGATGATAATGAATAAAAAAACACAAATGATTCATGGCGGACATACTACAGACGAATATACAGGTGCTGTAACAACACCTATATATCAAACAAGTACTTACTTACAAGATGATATTGGAGATTTACGTCAAGGTTATGAATATTCTCGTACAGCCAATCCAACGCGTGCATCATTAGAAAGTGTCATTGCAGATTTAGAACATGGTAAACATGGTTTCGCATTTGGGTCAGGTATGGCTGCAATTAGTGCAGTTATTATGTTATTAGATAAAGGCGATCACCTTATATTAAATTCTGATGTATACGGTGGCACATATCGTGCATTAACTAAAGTATTTACAAGATTCGGATTAGATGTTGATTTTGTTGATACTACAAATATTGATGAAGTTGAAAAATATATTAAACCTGAAACTAAAATGTTATATATTGAAACACCTTCTAATCCGTTATTACGTGTAACAGATATTAAAGGTACAGTAGATATTGCTAAAAAACACAATTTGATTTCTGTTGTAGATAATACATTTATGACACCTTATTATCAAAATCCATTAGACTTTGGCATTGATATTGTTTTACATTCTGCTACTAAATACATTGGCGGACACAGTGATGTAGTAGCTGGATTAGTAGTAACTGCTGACGATGAATTAGGAGAACGTATTGGTTTTATTTCTAATTCAACAGGTGGCGTTCTTGGACCACAAGATAGTTATTTATTAGTAAGAGGAATCAAAACACTTGGCTTACGTATGGAACAAATTAATCGTAATGTTGAAGCGGTTATTGATATGCTTCAATCTCATGACAGTGTACAAAAAGTATTCCATCCAAGTGTGAAAAGTCACCTAAATTATGATATACATGCAGCGCAAGCAGACGGTCATACAGGTGTAATCGCTTTTGAAGTGAAAGATACTGAAGCAGCTAAAAAAGTGATTCACGCAACACAATATTTCACTTTAGCTGAAAGTTTAGGTGCAGTTGAAAGCTTAATCTCAGTACCTGCTTTAATGACACATGCGTCTATCCCATCAGATGTGCGAGCTAAAGAAGGTATTACTGACGGCTTAATTCGTTTATCAATAGGTATTGAAGATACAGATGATTTAGTCAATGACTTAAAACAAGCACTTAACACATTAAATTAAATCTAATTAGTCATATATAAGCGTATCTTTCTTTCATTTAATAATTCACAACATTAATAGATCGAGATTAGTATAAACTGACGACAAAGAATCAAATTTTGTCGTCAGTTTTTTATTTTTAATAGAAAAGTAAGGATAAATAAATTTTCATATAATTCTCAATTTGGCTAATATTGTGCGTGTTTTAAATTAAGATTATTCCTATTTTGTCAGGGTATGCGAATAATGTACATTGAATTATAGAGAGGGGTATTTTTAATGATTTTCGAAACTATGGAACAAGAAGACTATGAACAAATGGTTTTTTGCCAAGATAAAGCAACAGGCTTAAAGGCAATTATTTGTATTCATGATACGACACTTGGACCAGCATTAGGCGGTTGCCGCGTTAGAAATGATTATAATTCTGAAGAAGAAGCAATAGAAGATGCTATGAATTTAGCACGTGGTATGACATATAAAAATGCAGCTGCTGGCTTAGACCTTGGTGGAGGTAAGACAGTAGTGATGGGTTCACCTAATAAAGAAGATGAAGAAGCATTTTATAGAGCATTAGGTCGCTATGTTAATACATTAAATGGTCGTTACTATACAGCAGAAGATGTTGGTACATCTGAACATGAAATGAATTTAATTTATAAAGAAACACCATATGTTTGTGGTACTAGTCAATCATTTGGATCAGCAGGTAATCCTAGTCCAATGACTGCTTATGGTATTTATATAGCAATGAAACGTACGGCTATGGAACAATTTAATGGTGAATCACTCGAAGGTAAAACAGTAGCCGTCCAAGGTGTAGGTCACGTATCATATGAACTTTGTCGCTTATTACATGAAGACGGAGTTAAGTTAATTGTGACTGATATCAATAAAAATAACGCACAACGAGCAGTTGATGAATTTAATGCACAATTTGTCGAACCAGATGACATCTTTTCAGTAGAAGCGGATATTTTCGCACCATGTGCACTTGGTGGTATTTTAAATGATGATACTATTCCTCAATTAAAAGTTAAAGCCGTATGTGGTTCAGCGAATAACCAATTAAAAGATGAAAATAAACATAGTAAAATGTTAGAAGAAAAAGGTATATTATATGCACCAGACTATATTGTTAATAGTGGTGGTGTAATCAATACAGCTGACGAATTAAATGGTTACAATGAAGCGCGTGCGACAGAAAGTATTGAAGGTATCGATAAGATTGTTAAACATATATTCGATATAGCTAAATCTCAAAATAAGACACCATTAGAAGCTTCACAACATTTTGCTGAAACACGTATGAATCAAATGTCACGTATTCATGATATTAGAAAATAAAAATGATGAAATAAAATATAGAATTGTTGTAGCCTGGGATAAATAACTGTCTCAGGCTACAATTTTATATTGGCAGTAGTTGACTGATAAAGTAATTCTTTTTCTTTAGAAATTAGAATTACTTATGCATGAGTGTTAACTCATGTAATCCTTAGTGGAACACCTTAGCTAAAGCAAATGTGTAAGTATCACTAAACTATTTAAAAATAGTAGTGATACTTTATTTTAAATTCTAGTCAACCTTGCCGGGGTTAGACTACGAAATAAATTTTAGGAAAATATTATTTCTGTCTAACTCCCTTTTTAATTGTGTAATGAAATTGATGAGATATGATACTCAACTTGAAGTAATAACTGCTATTTTGAAAAATTACTTTAACAAATTTGAATAATCGAAAATGATTTTGGTTATTCGGGTTTATAAATCATATATCCGGATAAAGGAAAGTTATCAAAGTACAATTTTATTATTGAATAGAGAAAGCATATAAAAAATAAAACATAAAATGTATATCTGTATTAATTGAAATTTGGACAAACTTAATTGCGTACAAAATAGTTTTGTCAAATCCATTTTATATATTTATTCATATTATTACTAAAAAATGATAAATATAAATTTGGATAAAAATTGTACAGATATATAGTTTTGTAACATTTGTAAAAAGTAAATCAATTAAGTATTATATGTATATACAATATTAAAATTGTGCAAAATATATGAGGTGATTCATAAATGAAGAACAAACAAGGCTTTTTACCACACAAACTAAATAAATATGCAATTAGAAAATTCACAGCAGGAACAGCATCACTATTAATAGGTGCAACATTAGTATTTGGAGCAGGAAATGTAGCTAGAGCAGATGAATTAGATAATGCATCTGCTCAAAATAGCGATGGCAACAAAGATAAAAGTGAACCTGTTGATATAACAGAACTCACTAATAGTAATGAAACAAATAGTACAGAAACGAGTGCCACAGACAAAACAGCTACTCAAACAGACAATGCTAATAGTGACCAACAAACTACTACAACTAATAAAGATGTAGAGGAGAAAAAAACAAATAATACTGGCGATAAGCAAAGTACCGAACAAGCGAATTCAGACAACGTTTCTTCAGATAAAACATCAGCACAAGAATCCTCAAGTATTGAACAAAACACAATTGATAACTCAAACAAAAAAGCATCGACAACAAAAGATGAATCTACAACAGAGTCAGCAACTTCTGAGAACAAAACAACATCTACAGATGACAAACAAGTAGAGTCAAATAAAGACGATGAATCTATAAATAAACAAGATAGTGAAACTAATTCTACTTCTAAAGAAAATCAAACTTCAGATAAAACGACTTCAGATAAAACCTCTTCAGAAAAGAATAATACTGCAGATAAAACATCAACTAAAAATGTAGACAAAACAACTTCCAATAAAACAACATCTAAAACAGAAGGAAAAACAACTAAAGCAACAACTAAAAATTCGACATCTAAACAAGATACTAAAAAAGTAACAACTAAAAAGGCTACTGATAAAACATCAACTAAAAAAACTGAATCAAGCAAAAAAGAAACAACATCTAAAAATTCTAGTAAGTCTACTAAAACAAATAAAACAACAGCAAAAGAAACTACTGAATTAACAAAACAATTAGCGAAATCTAAAAATAAAGAAAAAGCAGTGCAATCATTTTTAAATGATCAAGTTTCAACAACTGAAGCAAAAGAAATATTGAAAAATACAGATGTAGACTTTAACAAAGCAACTGATGAAGAAATCAATCAAGCTGTATTACAAGCTGCTTTAAAAGAAATGGTAGACAAACAAAAGAGCACAGAAACATTAGCTACTCAGCCTAGAACTAGAACATTTATGCGCGCAATGGCTACACCTAGAATGCTTGCTGCCGCTGTTAGTGGTGACGAAAAAGCACAAAAATCATTAAATTATTCTGATAACTATACATTTGCGTCACTAGTATTTGATCCTGAAGCTTTAGATTCTGACGCAGTTAAAAATAGTACATCAATTCCATTTAATATTCATGCATATATGTCAGGTTCTAACTCAGGTTCTAGATATAAAATTGATTTAAATCTAGACTCTAAAATTGCAGATCATGTTACTAAAATATCTGTAAATTAAGCTGGTGGTAGCAATCCGGTCACATTTACGAGATTGAAAAATGATGATGGCACACCGTCTAATATTTGGGAGATTAACTATATTCGTGCGAACGGTGGTTTATTTGGTGGCGCTGAAATTTTAGCTAATAAAACAGCAGCTGGTGGTCAAATTGAATTAGATGATACTGTTGAAAATATTCTTAATGAAGCAGGAGATTTAAGTAATAATAAACTTAATTATCAAATCTATGTTAGAGACTCTTCTGCCAATACGATTGTACGTTCATCAGAAAGTAGTGGTTATTTCCTTACATCGACTGATGATGATTTAGTTAAGTTAAATAATAATACATCTACAGCTAATTCAAAAGATTTTAAAGCAAGTAGTGGTACAGCTATTTTAGATACTAAAGTTGGTGATAACGGAGCGATTATTGTTGACCAACAAATCGTTAAAAATGGCACATTTGGTTATGGTGGTGCTTCAAACAAACAATGGAGTTATAACTATCAAATCGATAAAGACTTAATTCCATTTATTCAAAGTGTTGAATTAGATAGATATGATTACAATGGTTTAAATGGATTTAATAAAACTTATAATGCATCTAATAAGGTAGCAGATCTATCTATAGATGCGAACGGTAATGGTACAATTACTGCTAGTGATTTAAACAGTTTAATTGAATTTAATAATGGATTACCAGAGCCAATTGGTATGAGAATTGTTATTAAATTAAATCAAAGTGCTAATAACATTCTGACTAAAGATGCACAATATGACGCAAATGGAAATTTAATTACTTCTACAGCTGACCAAGTTGAAGACTTTACATTTGCAGGTTATCTTACTGATAATGCTGGTCAACTTATTAATAACTCTTTAGGAACATCTTCTTTAGAATTACAAGACTATGATCAAGATGGTCTTTTAGATAGATATGAAAGAGAAGTATCATTAACAGATCCAAATGATGCAGATACAGATGATGACTCTAAAAATGATGGAGATGAGGTTAAGACATATAAAACTTCACCATTAGTAGGTAAACCAACTGCAGCCGATATTACAATTAATGATACAAAAGTAAGTGGATCAGTCACTTTAAAAGCAAATGCAGGTACTCAAACTGCTAAAGTAATTAATTCAGCAGGACAAGTTATTGGTACATCTACTGTGAATGCGATGGAACTTTCTCAGTTACTATCCCTAAATCAGCAGCAGGTCAGTACACAATAGCTATTGATGCATCTAACTATGATAATGATGAAACAAATACATTTAATATTATAGATAATACAATTGTTCCTGCGCCTTTAGTGGATCCAGTTGACGATAATGATACGACTATTGGTGTTCATGGTACGGCTGGTTCAACAATTACGGTTAAAGATAACAATAATAATGTGATAGGCACAGTTACATTAGGAGCGAATAGCACGTCAGGTACCTTAACATTATCTAAACCATTAACAGCAGGAACTCAGTTAACATCTACTGCTAGTAAAAATGGAAAAACAAGTGAAGTTTCACCAACAGTAACAGTAACAGATGCAACAGCACCGGACGCACCTGTGATTAATCCTGTAACAAGTGAAGATACTACAGTGACAGGAACAGCAGAACCAAACTCAACAGTAACAGTGACATTCCCAGACGGAACAACACAAGTTACGACTGCTGATGCGTCAGGTAATTATACTGTTAATATTCCAGCAAATGAAGATTTCACTGGTGGAGAAACAATTACTGCTTCTGCTAAAGATGCAGCAGGTAATAAATCTGTGGATTCAAATATTACAGTCACAGATGCGACAGCACCAAATCAACCTACTGTTAATAGAGTAACAAGTGAAGATAAAACAATTACAGGAACAGCAGAACCAAATTCAACAGTAACAGTAACGTTCCCAGACGGCACAACAGCAACAGCTAATGCAGACGGCGATGGCAACTATACAATTGATATTCCATCAAATGAGGATTTAAAAGGTGGAGAAACGTTACCAGTCACATCAACAGATGAAGCAGGTAATCAATCTGGAGAAGCAACAACAACTGTCACAGATATAACTGCGCCAGAAGTGTACCGACTATTAATCCTGTAACAAGTGAAGATACAACAATCACAGGTCATGCGGAACCAAATTCAACAGTAACAGTGACGTTCCCAGACGGTAATACTGCGACAGCTGCAACAGATACAGATGGTAATTATGTTATTAATATTCCAACAGATGAAGATTTAAAAGGCGGAGAAGAATTATCAGTCGCATCAACAGATAAAGCTGGCAATAAATCTGACGTAGCAACAACAGAAGTTACAGACACAACAGCACCAGAAGTACCAACTGTAAATCCAGTGACAAGTGAAGATACAACAATTACGGGAACGGCAGAGCCAAATTCAACAGTAACAGTGACATTCCCAGATGGAACAACGGCTACTGCTGAAACAGATGCTGATGGTAATTACGTGATTGATATTCCATCAAATGAAGACTTAAAAGGTGGAGAAGTACTACCAGTTACCGCGACAGATAAAGCAGGTAACACATCAGATGAAGCTAGTACGACAGTGACAGATATAACAGCACCGGTCGTACCGACAGTGAATCCAGTGACAAGTGAAGATACAACAATCACAGGTAAAGCCGAACCAAATTCAACAGTAACAGTAACATTCCCAGATGGAACAACAGCGACAGGAACAACAGATGCGGATGGTAATTATGTCATTGATATTCCATCTAATGAAGACTTGAAAGGTGGAGAAACATTACCAGTTACTGCAACAGACAAAGACGGTAATAAGTCAGACCCAGCAACAACGGTCGTAACAGACACAACAGCACCGACAGTACCGACAGTAAATCCAGTAACAAGTGATGATACAACAATCACAGGTAAGGCAGAACCAGGTTCAACAGTGACAGTAACATTCCCAGACGGCACAACAGCAACAGGTACAACAGATGCGGAAGGTAATTACGT
>NZ_KV791842.1:218065-218931 GCF_001808005.1 Staphylococcus sp. HMSC13A10
CCAACGACACCGACTGTCAATCCAGTAACAAGCGATGATACAACAATCACAGGTAAGGCTGAACCAGGCTCAACAGTGACAGTAACATTCCCAGATGGCAATACAGCTAGTGCCACAACAGATGCGGATGGAAACTATACAATTAATATACCAACTAATGAAGACTTAAAAGGCGGAGAAACATTACCAGTTACCGCTACAGATAAAACTGGTAATACGTCAGGAGAAGCAACAACAACAGTAACAGATACTACGGCACCAGATGCGCCAACAGTAAATCCAGTAACAAGTGATGATACGCAAATTACTGGTAAGGCAGAGCCGAATTCAACAGTGACAGTAACATTCCCAGATGGTACTAAAGCTAGTGGTATAACAGATGCGGATGGCAATTATGTCATTGATATTCCAGCGAATGAAGATTTAAAAGGTGGAGAAGATTTACCAATTACTGCTACTGATAAAGCAGGTAATACATCTGGAGAAACGAAAACAACAGTGACAGATACAACAGCACCGACAATACCAACAGTTAATCCAGTAACAAGTGATGACACACAAATCAAAGGTAAAGCCGAACCAGGCTCAACAGTAACAGTAACGTTCCCAGACGGCACAACAGCGACAGGTACAACAGATGCGGAAGGTAATTACGTGATTGATATTCCAGCCAACGAAGATTTAAAAGGTGGAGAAACATTACCAGTTACTGCAACGGATAAAGATGGCAATGAGTCTGAGCCAGCAACAACAGTAGTGACAGATACAACTGCTCCAACGACACCGACTGTCAATCCAGTAACAAGTGACGATACACAAATTACAGGTAAAGCAGAGCCAGGTTCAACAGTGACAGTAACGTTCCC
>NZ_KV791842.1:218951-219492 GCF_001808005.1 Staphylococcus sp. HMSC13A10
GACTTAAAAGGTGGAGAAACTCTACCAGTTACAGCGACAGATAAAGCCGGAAACAAATCAGATCCAGCAACGACAACTGTAGCAGACACAACAGCACCAACAGTACCATCAATAAACCCAGTAACAAGTGATGATACTGAAATCACAGGTAAAGCAGAACCAGGTTCAACAGTGACAGTGACATTCCCAGATGGCACAACAGCAACTGGTACTGCAGATGACGATGGCAACTATACAATTAACATTCCATCTAGTGAAGACTTAAAAGGTGGGGAAACATTACCAGTTACAGCTACAGATAAAGATGGAAATAAATCAGATCCTGCAACAACTGTGGCAGATACAACGGCACCAGATGCACCAACTGTTAATCCAGTAACAAGTGACGACACACAAATCACAGGTAAAGCTGAACCAAATTCAACAGTGACAGTAACCTTCCCAGATGGTAAAACTGCAAGTGCTACAACAGATGCAGACGGCAACTATGTCATCAATATTCCATCTAGTGAGGACTTAAAAGGTGGAGAAACTCTACCAG
>NZ_KV791842.1:219512-220450 GCF_001808005.1 Staphylococcus sp. HMSC13A10
AAGATAAAACAATTACTGGAACAGCAGAACCAAACTCAACAGTCACAGTAACGTTCCCAGACGGCACAACAGCAACTGGCACTGCAGATGATGAGGGTAACTATGTGATTGATATCCCAGCTAATGAAGATTTAAAAGGTGGAGAAACATTACCAGTTACAGCGACAGATAAAGCAGGCAACACATCTGATAAAGCAACAACAACAGTGACAGATACTACAGCACCGACAGTACCGTCTGTCAATCCAGTGACAAGTGACGATACACAAATTACTGGTAAAGCTGAACCAGGTTCAACAGTGACAGTAACGTTCCCAGATGGCACAACAGCAACTGGTACTACAGATGATAATGGTAACTATGTAATAAACATTCCTGCGAATGAAGATTTAAAAGGCGGAGAAACGTTACCAGTTACAGCGACAGACAAAGATGGTAATAAATCAGAGCCAGCAACAACAGTGGTAACAGACACAACAGCGCCATCTGTACCGACAGTGAACCCAGTAACAAGTGAAGATAAAACAATCACAGGTAAAGCCGAGCCAGGTTCAACAGTAACAGTAACGTTCCCAGACGGAACAACAGCGACAGGAACTGCAGATGATAATGGTAACTATGTCATCGACATTCCATCTAATGAAGACTTAAAAGGTGGAGAAACATTACCAGTTACAGCAACAGACAAAGATGGAAATAAATCTGATAAAGCAACAACAACAGTCGCAGATACAACGGCACCAACAGTACCAACTGTGAACCCAGTGACAAGTGAAGACAAAACAATCACAGGTAAAGCCGAGCCAGGTTCAACAGTAACAGTGACGTTCCCGGATGGCACAACAGCGACAGGAACTACAGATGACAATGGTAACTATGTTATAAATATACCTGCGAATGAAGACCTAAAAGGTGGAGAAACATTACCAGTTACAGCA
>NZ_KV791842.1:220470-220625 GCF_001808005.1 Staphylococcus sp. HMSC13A10
GACTTAAAAGGTGGAGAAACATTACCAGTTACTTCAACAGATAAAGATGGTAATAAGTCTGATCCAGCGACAACAGTTGTCGCAGATACAACAGCACCGACAGTACCGACTGTCAACCCAGTTACAAGTGAAGATAAAACAATCACAGGAACAGC
>NZ_KV791843.1:0-592 GCF_001808005.1 Staphylococcus sp. HMSC13A10
TACTCCATATTCACATCTTTTGTATGTTTTTGTATTACATCTGCTTGTGCTTTGAAATCAACATCAGATTTTTTCTTCGGTTTTTCATACTTTTCTGGGTGCTCTATCGTGTCGTTAAATAGCTCTATGACAGTGTTTAATTGGTTTAATGTGAAAATATCTCCTAACGCATATAATGCATCTTGTTCTTCTGATTTTGTCTTAATAAGCTTCTTATATTTAAAGATAGCTGTTTTTCCTAACTCTAAATGTTCAGCTAATAATTTCCACTGTGCGTCATTAACAAACCATTCTGCGATATTCTTACTTTTCGTTTTTGAGATACTTAATATCTTCTGTGTTTTAGTGTTAGCCATATTAAAACGCTTCTTTAATCATTAATTTCAATTATTTTACTTAATAATTATATCATTACTTACGTCTTTATTTATGTTCTTATTTACGTTTATAAGTAAATATCCAATTTTGCTTTATAATTATTATTAGGGATATATATTGCTTACTTACTATCCTATTTATTATTTTACTTATTATAATATTCATATCTCTATTTACATAACTATTTATACTTATACTTACAGTTATGAATACG
>NZ_KV791844.1:0-56929 GCF_001808005.1 Staphylococcus sp. HMSC13A10
AGCCGCATTGAGACCGTAAGGTCTCTTTTTTTATGCCTAAAAAGTGTAGTGCTTTAAATCATCAACAAGGAGAAAACGTTTGAAGTCGATGATTTGAGGAAAGAACGCTACGAGCTTAGTCGAGCTAAGTGAGTAAGAGAGAGACGAAAAAGAAGAAGAATGCGAGCGTTTATCTCGAGTTGAGAAAGCTCCTTAGCGCCGATGGTAGCAGACTAACGTTCTAAAGCAAAACAGCGATTTATAATCGCATTGTTTTACTTACTTAATAGCTTTAGCTATTAAGTACAACTATATATGCTAGGCAAATAATAGGATGCGATGAGCCGCATTGAGACCGTAAGGTCTTTTTTTATGTCTTAATTTATCTATTTAAAAAAAACTGAACGGATGAAAATTCAAATTTTATCTGTCCAGTTTTTTAATACAATATTTTTGGATGATGAAATCATTTTTAGAATATGCAACTAATATATTAAGGAATGTTTTTGTAAAGTTAATTATAAATACAATAGACTAAAGTCAATTGCATAAGTAACACTAACTTTTTAAATAAAAAGAAGTGTTACTTTATAATTAACGAATTAATAAGGGCTTCTGTATGTGAATTTAATTGTTCTTTTGGAATTCCTCCAAAACCTATAATAAACTTTGGTTTTATTTTTACATCATCATCGAATTGATATGGTGTTAATTTTAATGAGTGATGTTTAGCACGATCTATGCATTCTTCCATACTTAATCCATTTAAAACTGTTAATGTAAAATGCATACCAGTTAAAGCACCATCAACTTTTAGTTGTTCTTCATATGGGGAAAGTGCATTTAAAATATACGTTAATTTTTCTTTATAAATTTTCCTCATTTTATTTAAATGACGTTCAAAACTTCCACTGCTCATGAATTGAGCGATAATTCTTTGTATATGTACTGGAGCAGTGTTTGCTTCACTATAATCATATTGGTGGTATAAATCTAATATTTTAGGAGGTAATACTATATACGCTATTCTACAGCTTGGGTAAATTGATTTAGAGAATGTACTGATGTAAATAATTTTATCTTGTGAATCTAGACTTTGTAATGCGGGTATTGGCTTTCCAAAATATCTAAACTCTGAATCATAATCATCTTCAATAATATATCTGTTAGTTTGATGTTGAGCCCAATTGATAAGCTGTGTTCTTTTTTTCAAATTCATAACGTGTCCTGTTGGAAATTGATGTGATGGAGTAATATAAAGTACGTTATAATTCGAAGAAAAAATGGGTTTAGTTTGTATGCCGCTTTTTTCGACTGGTACTTGTAAATATTTAAATTTCTTTTTATCTAGAACTTGTTTAATAGGTGGATAACTTGGCTTTTCAATAATAAATGATGAAGATTCAAGTATATCAGTTAGCATATTTAATAATTGTTCAGTAGAAGAACCAATAACAATTTGTTGAGGGTGCGCAGTAACACCTCTACTAGTGAATAAGTAATGTGCAATTTGTTGTCTTAATTCGAATTCCCCTTGTTTATTACCTCTTTGTAAAAAATCTAAGTTATGATCTTCAAATACTTCTTTAGCGTATTTCCGGAATAAATGAGATGGGAAATGTTCTGCATCAATTTCTGATAAATTAAAAGAATAATCATAATCATTATGTTCTACATTTAAATCAATTCCATCAATTTGTTCATTTGAAATTGTTACATAGGGGTTAGGAAGAACCGGTAATGATTCAATATCAGATACATAGTATCCAGATCTCGGTTTAGAGTATATAAATCCTTCATCTAGTAGTAATTGATAGGCATGCTCAATCGTTGTGTTACTTAAAGATAAATGTTCGCTTAATTGTCGTTTAGAGGGAAATCTATCGTTGGATTGATATTGTCCTTCTATTATTTGTTTTTTCAGTTTTTCATATAAATCTAAATATAATGAATTAGAATGTCTCATTAAACTGACCGCCTTTATTATGTATAAATTGAACCTTTTTAAATATCAGTTTATCCTTTACAATAAATTTAATCAAGAAGTAAAGGGGTAGATTGTATGTCTAAAATAGTTGGATCTGAAAGAGTTAAACGTGGTATGGCTGAAATGCAAAAAGGCGGCGTCATTATGGACGTAGTTAATGCTGAACAAGCGAAAATTGCTGAAGAAGCTGGTGCTGTAGCAGTAATGGCTTTAGAAAGAGTACCTTCTGATATTAGAGCGGCGGGTGGCGTTGCTCGTAGTGCTAATCCTAAAATTGTTGAAGAAGTAATGAATGCAGTATCAATCCCAGTAATGGCTAAAGCACGAATTGGTCATATTACAGAGGCGCGCGTTTTAGAAGCAATGGGAGTGGACTATATAGATGAATCAGAAGTATTAACTCCAGCAGATGAAGAATACCATTTACGTAAAGATCAATTCACTGTACCTTTCGTTTGTGGTTGTCGTAATCTGGGCGAAGCAGCTCGTCGTATTGGCGAAGGAGCAGCTATGTTACGTACTAAAGGAGAGCCTGGTACAGGTAATATAGTAGAAGCAGTTAGACATATGAGAAGAGTGAATGCTGAAGTAAGTCGTTTGACTGTAATGAATGATGACGAAATCATGACTTTTGCCAAAGATATTGGTGCACCATACGAAGTATTAAAACAAATTAAAGATCATGGTAGATTACCAGTCGTAAACTTTGCAGCTGGTGGTGTTGCTACTCCTCAAGATGCTGCCTTAATGATGGAATTAGGCGCAGATGGAGTATTTGTTGGATCAGGTATTTTTAAATCTGAAGATCCGGAAAAATTTGCTAAAGCTATCGTTCAAGCTACTACTCATTATCAAGACTATGAACTTATCGGTAAACTAGCAGCAGAATTAGGTACAGCTATGAAAGGTTTAGATATTAATCAAATTTCTTTAGAAGAACGTATGCAAGAGCGTGGTTGGTAGTATATGAAAATAGGTGTATTAGCACTGCAAGGAGCAGTTCGAGAACATATTCGACATATAGAGTTAAGTGGTCATGAAGGTATTGCAATCAAAAAAGTAGAACAGTTAGATGATATTGATGGCTTAATATTACCTGGTGGCGAGTCAACAACATTGAGAAGATTAATGGATTTATATGGTTTTAAAGAAAAGTTACAACAATCAGAATTACCTATGTTTGGTACATGTGCAGGGCTAATAGTATTAGCCAGTGATGTTGAAGGAGAAACTGGATATTTAAATAAGTTGGATATTACTGTTGAACGTAATTCATTTGGAAGACAGGTAGATAGTTTTGAATCCGAATTAGAAATAAAAGGTATAGCTACTGATATTGAAGGCGTATTTATTAGAGCACCTCATATAGCAAAAGTTGGAGATAATGTTGAAATCTTAAGCGAAGTAGGCGACAAAATTGTCGCTGTAAAGCAAGATAAATATTTAGGAGTTTCTTTCCATCCAGAATTAACAGATGATTACCGAGTAACTGATTATTTTATTAATCATATGATTCAAAAATAAAAATAAGGCAATGCATGATTGGATTGGTTACAAACTCCAATGTATGCATTGCCTTTTATTTATTATTAGATGAAGAATCCAGCAATTGCTGCTGAAATAAATGATACTAATGTTGCACCGAATAATAATTTTAATCCGAATCTTGCAACAACATCACCTTTTTTATCATTAAGAGATTTAATAGCACCTGAAATAATTCCAATAGAACTAAAGTTTGCAAATGATACTAAGAATACTGAAGTAACACCTTTAGCATGTTCAGAAATCCCATTTAATTTACCAAGTGCTTGCATTGCCACAAATTCATTTGATAATAGTTTAGTAGCCATCACAGAACCTGATTGAACTGCATCGTTCCATGGAACACCTGCTAAAAATGCAAACGGAGCAAATACAAATCCAATTAAAGTTTGGAAATCCCATTTGATTGCGCCACCACTTGCTAAACTAAAGCCGCCGCTCACTAAACCATTTAGTAATGCGATAATTGCGATATATCCAATTAACATTGCACCAACTATTACTGCAACTTTAAATCCGTCTAAGATATACTCTCCAAGCATTTCAAAGAAAGATTGATTTTTTGTTTCACTTTCAGCAACTAATAATTTATCATCTTCTTCATTAACTTTATATGGATTAATGATAGATGCAATAATGAAGCCACCAAATAAATTTAATACAACAGCTGTTACAACGTATTTTGGTTCAATCAATGTAAAGTAAGCACCAATAATTGAAGCTGATACTGTAGACATTGCTGATGCCGTTAATGTATATAAACGTTGTTTAGGTATGTAAGGTAATTGTTGTTTTAATGAGATAAAAACTTCTGATTGACCTAAAATTGCTGCTGCTACAGCATTGTATGATTCTAATCTGCCCATACCATTAATTTTTGAAATAAGAAAACCTAAGACATTAATAATAAGAGGTAAAATTCTTGTATACTGCAAGATACCAATTAATGCTGAAATAAATACAATTGGTAATAAAACGTTAAAGAAAAATGGTGGGTTTTTAGGGTCAACATATTTAAAACCACCAAAAACAAAATTAACTCCTTCAGCTGCTTTTGACAATAAATAACCAAATCCATTAGATATAGCACCAATGACTGAAATACCAATATTAGTTTTAAGTAAAATAAACGCAAAAATTAATTGAATAACTAGCAATAATCCAACATATTGCCATCGAATATTCTTTCTATCTGAACTAAATAAGTACGCGAGTGCTAAGAAGAAAATGATTCCAATAATCCCAATGAGAATATGCATGTGTTTTTTCATTCCTTTAATTTATTCTATTGTCTATCATACAATAAAATAGAAACGCTAACATCATAAATTTTAAAAATTTAAAGTCAAAATAATTGAAAATGGTCAAAGTTGGTCATATAATATAGTCAAAGAAGGTCAAAAAAGAGGTGATAATCATGCATAATATGTCCGACATCATAGAACAATACATTAAACATTTATTTGAAGAAACCAATGAAGACGTGGTTGAAATTCAAAGAGCAAACATAGCTCAACGTTTCGATTGTGTCCCTTCTCAATTAAACTATGTTATTAAAACACGATTCACAAATGAGCATGGTTACGAAATAGAAAGTAAACGTGGTGGCGGTGGTTACATCCGAATCACAAAAATTGAAAACAAAGATGAGACAGGTTATATTAATCATTTACTTCAGTTAATAGGTCCATCCATATCTCAACAACAAGCACTCTATTTAATAGATGGGTTGTTAGATAAAGGACTAGTTAATGAAAGAGAAGCTAAAATGATTATTGCAGCAATTGATCGAGAAACTCTGAAAATGGATATTGTATCTCGTGATATTATTAGAGCTAATATTCTCAAAAGAATTTTACCAGTTATCAATTATTATTAGGAGAATTGAGGTGTTGCTTTTTGCTTTGCGAAAATTGCCATTTAAATGAGGCTGAAGTTAAATTAACTGTTAAAAGTAAAGATGGTGTGCAAGAAAAATGGGTATGTAGTACTTGTGCACAAGGTGATAATCCATGGACACATCAAGAACAATCATCATATCATCAAGATGATATCGAAGAAGCATTTGTTGTAAAACAAATATTACAACATTTAGCTACTAAGCATGGTATTAATTTTCACGAAATGGCATTTAAAGAAGAAAAGCGATGTCCAACTTGTCAGATGACATTAAAAGATATTGCACATGTAGGTAAATTCGGTTGTTCAGATTGTTATGCAACTTTTAAAGATGACATTTTAGACATTGTTAGACGTGTGCAAGGTGGTCAATTTGAACATGTTGGAAAAGTACCTCAGTCTTCTTATCATAAACTTGCACTTAAAAAGAAAATCGAAGAAAAAAATCAATATTTACAAAAGTTAATAGATGAACAAGATTTTGAACAAGCAGCCATTATACGTGATGAAATTAAAGCGCTACGTGAAGAGGGCGAGGTGCAACATGATGAGTGACTTAGAGCCAAATGTAAGTAAATGGATGAAAACAGCAAAGGAAGCACCGGTTGTGATTTCATCAAGAATTCGTTTAGCTAGAAATCTAGAAAATCACGTTCACCCCCTTATGTTCCCAACAGAACAAGATGGATTCAGAGTTATTAATGAAGTACAAGATGCTTTACCTAATATGACTTTAAAAAGACTAGATGTGATGGACCAACAAAATAAAATGAAGTTAGTAGCTAAACATTTAGTAAGTCCAGAATTAATTAAACAACCGGCAGCAGCTGTCATGTTAAATGATGATGAATCTATCAGTGTAATGATAAATGAAGAAGACCATATAAGAATTCAAGCATTAGGTACTGATTTATCATTGGAAAGATTGTACAAAGAAGCCTCAGCACTTGATGATACAATAGATCAAAAACTTGATATTAGTTATGATGAACATTTAGGTTATTTAACTACTTGTCCTACTAATATAGGTACTGGGATGAGAGCAAGCGTGATGTTGCACTTACCAGGTCTTTCAATTATGAAAAGAATGACAGGCATTTCTCAAACTATAAATAGATTTGGATTTACAATTCGAGGTATTTATGGTGAAGGATCACAAGTATATGGTCATATTTATCAGGTTTCAAACCAATTAACATTGGGGAAAACAGAAGAAGAAATTATTGAAAACTTAACAGAAGTTATTAATCAGATTATAAATGAAGAGCTTCAAATTCGGGAAAGATTAGATGAGCATAAGCAATTAGAAACGTTAGATAGAGTTTATCGTTCGCTAGGAATACTTCAAAATAGCAGACTTATTTCTATGGAAGAAGCATCATACCGGTTGAGTGAAGTTAAATTAGGTATAGATTTAAATTATATTAAACTTGATAATTTTAAATTTAATGAATTAATGGTAGGCATTCAAACTCCATTTTTATTTGATGAAGAAGATGAAACACCAGTCAATGAAAAAAGAGCTAATATTTTGAGAGAACATATAAAATAGGAGGTAACACATTATATGCTATTTGGTAGATTAACAGAACGTGCGCAGCGTGTGTTAGCACATGCACAAGAAGAAGCAATTCGATTGAATCATTCAAATATTGGAACAGAACATCTTTTACTAGGTTTAATGAAAGAACCTGAAGGCATTGCAGCAAAAGTATTAGAAAGTTTTAATATTACAGAGGACAGAGTAGTAGAAGAAGTAGAAAAACTTATTGGACACGGTCAAGAACCAATGGCGACACTTCACTATACGCCTAGAGCTAAAAAAGTTATTGAATTATCAATGGATGAAGCACGAAAATTACATCATAATTTCGTAGGAACAGAACATATACTACTTGGTTTAATTAGAGAAAACGAAGGCGTAGCTGCACGTGTATTTGCAAATCTCGATTTAAATATTACAAAAGCACGTGCTCAAGTCGTTAAAGCTTTAGGTAGTCCAGAAATGAGTAATAAAAATGCTCAAGCAAATAAATCTAATAACACACCAACTTTAGATGGTTTAGCACGTGATTTAACAGTCATTGCTAAAGATGGAACATTAGATCCTGTAGTAGGACGTGATAAAGAAATCACACGTGTTATAGAAGTACTTAGTCGTCGTACTAAAAACAACCCAGTATTAATTGGTGAACCTGGTGTAGGTAAAACAGCGATTGCTGAAGGATTAGCGCAAGCAATTGTAAATAATGAAGTACCAGAAACATTGAAAAACAAACGTGTCATGTCTTTAGATATGGGAACAGTTGTAGCTGGAACTAAATATCGTGGCGAATTCGAAGAACGTTTGAAAAAAGTAATGGAAGAAATTCATCAAGCAGGCAATGTTATTCTATTTATTGATGAATTGCACACATTAGTCGGTGCTGGTGGAGCTGAAGGTGCCATAGATGCTTCTAATATTCTAAAACCTGCTTTAGCTCGTGGAGAATTACAATGCATTGGTGCGACTACTTTAGACGAATATCGCAAAAATATTGAAAAAGACGCAGCATTAGAACGTCGTTTCCAACCTATACAAGTTGATGAACCTTCAGTTGAAGATACTGTTGCAATTTTAAAAGGACTTCGTGACCGTTATGAAGCCCATCATCGTATTAACATTTCAGATGAAGCTTTAGAAGCGGCAACTAAATTAAGTCATCGTTATGTATCAGATAGATTTTTACCTGATAAAGCAATTGATTTAATTGACGAAGCAAGCTCAAAAGTAAGACTAAAAAGTCATACAACACCTAATAACTTAAAAGAAATTGAACAACAAATTGAAAAAGTTAAAAATGAAAAAGACGCAGCCGTTCACGCTCAAGAATTTGAAAACGCGGCAAATCTTAGAGATAAACAAACTAAATTAGAAAAACAGTTTGAAGAAGCTAAAAATGAATGGAAAAACGCACAAGATGGCGTAAGTACATCATTATCTGAAGAAGATATTGCAGAAGTTATTGCGGGTTGGACAGGTATTCCATTAACAAGAATTAATGAAACTGAATCAGATCGCTTACTTAACTTAGAAGACACATTACATCATCGAGTTATTGGTCAAAAAGATGCTGTGACTTCTATTAGTAAAGCGGTAAGACGTGCAAGAGCAGGATTAAAAGATCCTAAACGTCCAATTGGTAGCTTTATATTCTTAGGTCCTACAGGCGTAGGTAAAACAGAACTAGCTCGTGCTTTAGCTGAATCTATGTTTGGCGAAGATGATGCAATGATTCGTGTTGATATGAGTGAATTTATGGAAAAACACGCTGTCAGTCGTTTAGTTGGTGCCCCTCCTGGCTATGTAGGCCATGATGACGGTGGCCAATTAACTGAAAAAGTTAGACGTAAACCTTATTCAGTTATACTATTCGATGAAATTGAAAAAGCACATCCAGACGTATTTAATATCTTGCTACAAGTATTAGATGATGGTCATTTAACTGATACTAAAGGACGTCAAGTTGACTTCCGTAATACAGTGATTATTATGACTTCAAATGTTGGCGCTCAAGAATTACAAGATCAACGTTTCGCAGGTTTTGGTGGTGCCAATGATGGTCAAGATTATGAATCAATACGTAAAACAATGATGAAAGAACTTAAAAATGCATTCCGCCCAGAATTCTTAAACCGTGTGGATGACATTATTGTTTTCCATAAATTATCTAAAGATGAACTTAAAGAAATCGTAACTATGATGGTTAATAAATTAACACTACGCTTATCAGAACAAAATATAAATATTGAAGTAACTGAAAAAGCTAAAGAAAAAATTGCTGAAGAAGGATATGACCCAGAATATGGTGCAAGACCACTTATCCGCGCAATTCAGAAGACAGTTGAAGATAACCTAAGTGAATTAATATTAGACGGTAATCAATTAGAAGGTAAGAATGTAACTGTTGATCATGATGGTGAAGAATTTAAATATGATATTCAAGATAAAAAAGAAGATAAAGCTTCTACAGAAGCGTAATCAACTTATAGATTGATTATTAATAAAGAGGTAGGGACTAAAATGTCCCTGCCTCTTTATTTAGTAATGTTAAATTAGAATCATTATAAAAAATAAATGAATACTCTATCAAGATGTGCCATAATAATAGACGATGATATCAAAGACTTTTGAAAAAATTAGTATGTATTGGTAACAAACAAGTATTGAACAATTAATACAATACAAAAATTGACATAATCATAGTTATTTTGAATAATTTTAAATAATTAATTAAAGTATTAACATTTAATTTGTCATTATGAATTTGTCAGTTTAAAATAGATTTGTTCTTAAATAAAACGGGGGTGCGAATTTGGCCAAGAAAAAAATAATATTTGAATGTATGGCATGTGGCTATCAATCTCCAAAATGGATGGGGAAATGCCCTAACTGTGGTGCATGGAACCAAATGGAAGAAATAGTTGAAAAAGCCGCCAATCCAAAACATGGTGTTAAATCCAAAGAAACTGCAGGAAAAGTACAAACACTGGACAGTATTAAACATGAATCTACACCACGAGTGCTTACAGAATCAAAAGAGTTTAACCGTGTACTTGGTGGAGGCATTGTAAATGGATCGCTTGTCTTAATAGGCGGTGACCCAGGTATTGGGAAGTCAACATTACTTTTACAAATTTGTGCTTCTCTCTCTCAATCTAAAAATGTTTTATACATTACAGGTGAGGAATCAATTAATCAAACAAAACTTCGTGCAGATCGCTTAGAAGAAGACTCAAGCAAGTTACAAGTGTTGGCTGAAACAGATCTAGAAGTAATCTATCAGACAGTTAAAGATATTAATCCAGATTTATTAGTCGTTGACTCAATACAAACAATTTATCACCCAGAAATTAGTTCCGCACCTGGTTCTGTCTCTCAAGTAAGAGAGAGTACACAAAGCTTAATGAATATCGCTAAACAAATGAATATCGCGACATTTATTGTTGGTCATGTTACTAAAGAGGGGCAAATAGCTGGACCTAGATTACTCGAACACATGGTTGATACAGTGCTTTATTTCGAAGGTGATGAACACCATGCCTATAGAATATTAAGAGCCGTTAAAAACCGTTTTGGTTCAACTAATGAGATGGGTATTTTTGAAATGAAACAAAGCGGGTTAAAAGGAGTTATGAATCCTTCCGAAATGTTTTTAGAAGAACGTTCTACTAATGTTCCAGGGTCAACAATAGTATCGACTATGGAAGGAACAAGACCTTTACTTATTGAAGTTCAGGCTTTAGTAACACCTACAACATTCAACAACCCACGTCGAATGGCTACAGGCATTGATCACAATCGCTTGAGCTTATTAATGGCAGTGTTAGAGAAAAAAGAAAATTATCTACTACAGCAACAAGATGCATATATTAAAGTAGCTGGAGGAGTGAAATTAACTGAACCAGCAGTTGATCTTAGTATTATAGTTGCTACTGCATCTAGTTTTAAAGATAAAGCAGTAGACGGCTTAGATTGTTTTATTGGCGAAGTTGGTTTGACTGGTGAAGTAAGACGAGTAGCAAGAATTGAACAGCGTGTTCAAGAAGCTGCAAAATTAGGATTTAAAAGGGTGATTATTCCACAAACTAATATTGGTGGTTGGACATTCCCTGAGGATATAAAAGTTGTCGGTGTATCATCAGTTCATGACGCATTAAAGTATGCATTTAATTCATAAATCATTTAAATGAAAGGAGGTAAAAAATGAATCCATTAAGATTAATTGTAATCGTTATTTATATGGTAGTAGGTGCAACATTAGGCATCATTATAATACCAGAAGTTATAAAAGATTTAGGCTTAAGTAATTATCCTATACTCACTAACTATTATATAGACGGATTAATTGGCATTGTTGTATTTTTTATTGTTTTTGGTTTCTTTATTAAACATATTACATACGCTTTTAAAGAATTAGAACATATAGTAATGAAGAGAAGCGCAGTAGAGATTTTGTTTGCAACTATTGGTTTAATTATCGGACTTTTAATATCCGTTATGATTTCATTTATCTTGGAATTGATTGGTAATTCCATTTTAAATCATTTTATACCAATTATTATTACGATGATTTTATGTTATTTTGGCTTCCAATTTGGTTTGAAAAAGAGAGACGAGATGTTGATGTTCTTACCGGAAAATATTTCACGCTCAATGTCTCAACATTCTTTTAAAGCAGTTCCAAAAATAATTGATACAAGTGCTATTATTGACGGCAGAGTTATCGATATTATGAAATGTGGGTTCATGGATGGAGAAGTACTTATTCCACAAGGTGTAATTAACGAATTGCAAATTATAGCGGATGCTAATGATAGTGTAAAGCGAGAAAAAGGACAACGTGGTTTGGATAAGCTCAATCAGATTTATGATTTAGAATATCCAACACGTGTCATTAACCCAACCAAATCACATAGTGATATTGATATGTTATTAATTAAATTAGCAAAACAACATCATGCGCATATTATTACGACGGACTTTAATCTTAATAAAGTATGTCACGTACATGGAATTAGTGCATTGAATGTTAATGATCTTTCAGAGGCAATTAAACCTAATGTACACCAAGGAGATCATTTGAATATTTTATTAACTAAAATGGGTAAAGAGCCGGGTCAGGGTGTCGGCTATCTAGATGATGGAACAATGGTTGTTGTCGATAATGCTAAAAAATTGATTGGACAACACGTGGATTTAGAAGTTATAAGTTTACTACAAACTTCTTCCGGACGTATTGTATTCGCTAAAAATTTAAATGAAACACCAACTGATTAAATGAATTTAATTTAAGCAGGCATTTTCATATAATCTGGAAATATATTACTTGAAAAATAAATGCGAGTAACTTATCAAAGTAGCTGAGAAGTGCTACAATAATTTTTGACACAATTTGTGAGATTAATGATTAATAAATTAGAAGGTAAATGACAAAGTCAATCATTATCAGACTATTGTTTACTGTATAAACATAATCATTCGTTACTTATTCAATAAAAAGTTGAATAAAATTGGTATACACCAATAAAACATTAATAATTTAAACTACAGGAGTGGATAAAATGAGTGAACGCGTAAGAGTAAGATACGCACCAAGTCCAACAGGTTACTTGCATATTGGTAATGCACGTACTGCTTTATTTAACTATTTATTTGCTAAACATTATGATGGCGATTTTGTAGTACGAATTGAAGATACTGATAAAAAACGTAACTTAGAAGATGGAGAATCTTCACAATTCGATAATTTAAAATGGTTAGGATTAGACTGGGATGAATCAGTAGATAAAGATAAAGGTTATGGACCTTATCGTCAATCTGAACGTGCAGACATCTATAATCCACTTATCAAACAATTATTAGATGAAGATAAAGCTTATAAATGTTATATGACTGAAGAAGAATTAGAAGAAGAACGCGAAGCTCAAATTGCGCGTGGTGAAATGCCAAGATATGGTGGCCAACATGCTCACTTAACTGAAGAACAACGCCAACAATTTGAAGCGGAAGGACGCCAACCATCAATTAGATTCCGTGTACCTAAAGACAAAACGTACGCATTTAACGATATGGTTAAAGGTGAAATTTCATTTGATTCAAATAATATGGGTGACTGGGTAATCGTTAAAAAAGACGGTGTACCAACATATAACTTTGCAGTAGCAATTGATGATCACTTTATGGAAATCACTGATGTTATTCGTGGTGACGATCATGTTTCAAACACACCTAAACAATTAATGATTTATGAAGCATTTGGATGGGAAGCACCAAGATTTGCTCATATGTCACTTATTGTTAATGAAGAGCGTAAAAAATTAAGTAAACGTGATGGCCAAATTTTACAATTTATCGAGCAATATCGTGATTTAGGTTATTTACCAGAAGCTTTATTTAACTTCATTACTTTATTAGGATGGTCACCTGAAGGCGAAGAAGAAATTTATTCTAAAGAAGAATTCATTAAAATCTTTGATGAAAAACGTTTATCTAAATCACCAGCATTCTTTGATAAACAAAAATTAGCTTGGGTAAACAACCAATATATGAAACAAAAAGATACTGAAACAGTATTTGAATTAGCTTTACCACATTTAATCAAAGCTAACTTAATCCCAGAAAATCCATCTGAAGAAGATTTAGATTGGGGACGTAAGCTTGTCGCTTTATATCAAAAAGAAATGAGTTATGCAGGAGAAATCGTACCACTTTCAGAAATGTTCTTTAAAGAAATGCCAGAATTTGGAGAAGAAGAACAAGAAGTGATTAATGGAGAACAAGTTCCTGAATTAATGACTCATTTATATGGTAAATTAGAAGCACTTGAACCATTTGAAGCTACAGAAATTAAAAAAACAATTAAAGAAGTTCAAAAAGAAACTGGTATAAAAGGTAAACAATTATTTATGCCAATTCGTGTAGCTGTAACTGGTCAAATGCATGGTCCTGAATTACCAAATACAATTGAAGTACTTGGTAAAGATAAAGTATTATCTCGTTTGAAACAGTATATTTAAAAAGTGAAATTAAAGTTGAATTAAAATTCACACTTGAAAAATTACAATTTACCACATAATATTAAAAGTAATAAGTGAGTTAATCAAAGGATTAGTAATTAAGTAGTACATGATTCAGAGAGTGTGCGGTTGCTGCGAGCACATCATGGAATTTAATGAATGCACCTTTGATCTATAAAATAAATTCAAATATGGATTAAATGAGAGTAAATCAAATGTTGAGTTAATTGAATTGTGATTTACTAAATGAAGAGTGGAACCGTGCTTTTGCGCCTCTAGCAATTATTGTTAGAGGTGCTTTTTTATTAAATAATTTTAGTTGATAGTCTAATAAGGCTAAGGGGGAGAATGTTTTGTTAAAAAGAATGAGAGACGATATAAAAATGGTATTTGAACAGGATCCAGCAGCACGATCAACTATTGAAGTCGTTACAACTTATGCAGGTCTACATGCGGTATGGAGTCATTTAATTGCACATAAATTATATAATAAACAACGCTATGTAGCTGCAAGAGCAATATCTCAAATCTCAAGGTTTTTTACAGGTATAGAAATACATCCAGGCGCTAAAATAGGAAAACGATTATTTATTGACCATGGCATGGGAGTGGTTATAGGGGAAACATGTACTATTGGTGATAACGTGACAATATATCAAGGTGTTACTTTAGGTGGTACTGGTAAAGAAAAAGGAAAGAGACACCCAGATATTGGTGACAACGTGTTAATTGCAGCCGGCTCAAAAGTGTTAGGTAATATTCAAATTAGCTCTAATGTAAATATAGGTGCTAATTCAGTGGTATTACAATCAGTACCAAGCTACTCAACAGTAGTAGGAATACCGGGTCATATTGTTAAACAAGATGGTAAACGCATTGGTAAAACATTTGATCATCGAAATTTACCAGATCCATTATATGAACAAATTAAACACTTAGAAAGACAACTTGAAAAAACTAGAAACGGGGAGATTCAAGATGATTACATTATATAATACGTTAACGCGTCAAAAAGAGACTTTTGAACCTATAGAACCAGGTAAGGTAAAAATGTATGTTTGTGGGCCTACAGTATACAACTATATTCATATTGGTAATGCAAGACCTGCAATCAACTATGATGTCGTACGTAGATATTTTGAATATAAAGGCTATGAAGTAATATATGTATCAAACTTTACTGATGTGGATGACAAACTAATTAATCGTTCAAAAGAACTTAACGAAAGTGTTCCAGAAATTGCAGATAAATATATAAAAGCATTTTATGAAGATGTTGGTGCGCTTAACGTTAAAAAAGCTACATCAAATCCAAGAGTAATGAATCACATGGATGAAATTATAGATTTCATCAAGAAATTAGTGGATGAAGGCTATGCTTATGAAAGTAACGGAGATATTTATTTCAGAACACGTCAATTTAAAGATTATGGTAAGTTAAGTCATCAATCGATTGATGACTTAAAAGTAGGTGCTCGTATCGAAACAGGAGACCAAAAAGAAGATGCACTAGACTTTACTTTATGGAAAAAGGCGAAACCTGGCGAGATTAGTTGGGAAAGTCCTTTTGGCGAAGGTCGTCCTGGATGGCATATTGAATGTTCAGTAATGGCATTTCACGAGCTTGGACCAACAATCGATATTCATGCAGGAGGTTCAGATTTACAATTCCCTCACCATGAAAATGAAATTGCACAATCAGAAGCACATAACCATGCACCATTTGCTAATTATTGGATGCATAATGGCTTTATAAATATCGACAATGAAAAAATGAGTAAATCTTTAGGTAACTTTATTTTAGTGCACGATATTATAAAAGAAATTGATCCGGATGTCTTACGTTTCTTCATGATTAGTGTGCATTATCGTAGTCCAATTAACTATAATTTAGAACTTGTAAGTGCAGCTAAAAGTGGTCTAGAACGTATTAGAAATAGTTATCAATTAATTGAAGAAAGAGAAGCAATAGCTACTGATATTGAAAATCAAGAAGAATATATCGACCAAATTAATGATATCTTAGCAAATTTTGAATCAGTGATGGATGATGACTTTAATACAGCTAATGCTGTAACAGCTTGGTATGATTTAGCGAAATTAGCCAATCGATATGTATTAGAAAATGTTACTTCAACTCAAGTTATTCATAGATTTAAAGAAGTTTATCAAATATTTAGTGATGTATTAGGCGTACCATTAAAAGGAAAACAACAAGATGATTTATTAGATGAAGACATTGAAAAATTAATTGAAGAGCGTAATGAAGCTAGAAAAAATAAAGATTTCGCACGTGCTGATGAAATTAGAGACCATTTAAAAGAGAAAAATATTATATTAGAAGATACTCCTCAAGGTGTTAGATTTAAACGTGGATAATATGAATACGAAATTACTTAATCCTTTAACATTAGCTTATATGGGTGATGCCGTTTTAGATCAGCATGTTCGTGAATATATCGTGCTCAAATTACGCAGTAAACCTAACCGATTACATCAAGTTTCAAAACAATATGTCTCAGCTAAAAGCCAAGCACAAACACTTGAAACGCTTATTGATGAAGATTGGTTTACTGAAGAAGAACTGGATATATTAAAAAGAGGGCGTAATGCTAAAAGTTATACTAAGGCTAAAAATACAGACATTCAAACTTACCGTAAGAGTTCATCTATAGAAGCGGTACTTGGTTATTTGTATTTAGAACATAATGAAGAACGATTGAAAGAATTGCTAAATAAAATAATAGAAATAGTTAATGAGAGGTCGTGAGTAAGTGGAAGATATAGTCATTGTTGGTAGACATGCAGTAAAAGAAGCTATTACTTCAGGTCATTCAATAAATAAGATTTTGATACAAGATGGTATAAAAAAACAACAAATCAACGATATTTTAAAAAATGCAAAAGATCAAAAAATCATAGTACAAACAGTGCCAAAATCTAAATTAGATTTTTTATCTACTGCACCCCATCAGGGAGTAGCTGCACTTATTGCACCATATGAATATGCTGATTTCGATCAATTTTTAAAACAACAAAAAGAAAAAGAAGGATTATCTACAGTTATGATATTAGACGGTTTAGAAGACCCTCATAACTTAGGTTCAATTTTAAGAACAGCTGATGCGTCTGGTGTTGATGGCGTCATAATTCCTAAACGACGTTCTGTTTCTTTAACTCAAACCGTTGCTAAGGCTTCTACAGGTGCCATACAGCATGTGCCTGTCATCAGAGTAACAAACTTAGCCAAAACAATTGATGAACTAAAAGATAATGGCTTTTGGGTTGCTGGTACAGAGGCAAATAATGCAACAGACTATAGAGAGTTAGAAGCCGATATGTCTCTAGCAATTGTTATAGGAAGTGAAGGACAAGGCATGAGTCGCTTAGTAAGTGATAAATGTGATTTCTATATTAAAATTCCTATGGTTGGTCATGTAAATAGTTTAAATGCATCAGTTGCTGCAAGTTTAATGATGTACGAGGTATTCCGTAAAAGACATTCGAACGGAGACGAATAATGAAGGAACGTTATTTAATTATTGACGGTTACAATATGATTGGCCAATCAACGACACTGAGTAAAATTGCTAAAGATAACCTTGAAGAAGCAAGAGAACAATTGATTGACGCTATTGCAAACTATAATGCTGTAATCGCCGACGAGATTGTTTGCGTATTCGATGCTTATGAACAATCTGGCATCGAAAGAGAGTATATGTATCACGGAGTTAGAACAGTATTTACTAAGGAAAAAGAAACGGCCGATAGCTTTATTGAGCGCTATGTTTATGAATTGTATAACAAACACACAACGCATATAACAGTTGTGACGAGTGATATGAGCGAACAACATGCTATTTTTGGTTCTGGTGCATATCGAATTTCCTCTAGAGAAATGTGGAGAGAATTAAAAGAAAATCAAATTACTGTTAGTAAATCGTTAGAAGACATCACAGAAAAGAAACCAAGAACTCGAATTCCGTTGTCTAAAGATATACTTGCAGAATTTGAAAAAATAAGAAGGGGTAACCATAAAAAAGATTAATTTTTGCAATATTGCTATTTATATTAGATATCTTATAAAATAGTCTTAAATTTTTGGAAAGGCTATTTATATGACACAAGAAAAAGGACAACTAGAACAACAACAAATATCGCCAGATTTGCAAAGATTAGAAATGGATTTAAAAAAGGTTATCCATCGATTCAATCCATTAATTATCAAAAGGATTAATTCTATTTCTCAAAATCAATTTGAAAAAGATGATTTATATCAAGAAATCTTGATTAAAATTTACAAAGCACTCAAACGGTATAATTACCAATGTGATGAATCATTTGTAAAATACGTATCATGTTTAATTAAATCTGTGAAATGTGATTATTATAGAAAATGTTTCTCTGATCAAAAGCAATTTAAAAATTTGGTTAATGAATATGTCATAGATTATCAAATTAATATACTTAATCGAGACGAGATAGAGGTCAATTTACAGAGAAAAGAAATAATAGAAGCAATCAATGTGATAAAACAATATTTGACACTTCAAGAACAAAAGGTATTTGATTTATATACTAAAGGTTATAAGCCTAAGGAAATCGCTAACCTATTATCTATTAAAGACAAAGTAGTTTACAATGCGATACAACGTTGTAAAATGAAAATAAGACATCATTTAGAATATAAGTTTAAATAGTGATAATAATATGAATACAAGAAACGATATAACCTTAATATGACGTATACTAGTTTGACATTCATATTTAGATTTATGTATAGTAGACTGGTATATTAATGAGTAAAGGTGAATGAATGTGAAAAAAGTACCCTTGAATTGTGAAGAGTGTGGCAATAGAAATTATAATGTACCCAAAAAAGAAGGCTCTGCTGAAAGATTGACCCTTAAGAAATACTGTTCAAGATGCAATGCTCATACAGTACATAAAGAATCAAAATAAACAATACGCAGCATGTGATAAAGATATTGTTAAAAGATTTGGAGGTTTTATTAGTGGCTAAAAAAGATAGCTTTTTTCAAGGTGTAAAATCTGAAATGGAAAAGACAAGTTGGCCAACTAAAGAGGAATTATTTAAATACACTGTTATAGTTGTTTCGACAGTAATATTCTTCTTAGTCTTTTTCTATGCCTTAGATTTAGGAATTACAGCGTTGAAAAATTTATTATTAGGTTAGGAGTGGCGACATGTCTGAAGAAGTAGGCGCAAAGCGTTGGTATGCAGTGCATACATACTCAGGATATGAAAACAAAGTTAAAAAGAATCTTGAAAAAAGAGTAGAATCAATGAATATGACAGAACAAATCTTTAGAGTTGTCATACCTGAAGAAGAAGAAACACAAGTTAAAGATGGAAAAGCTAAAAAACTTGTGAAAAAAACATTCCCTGGATATGTACTAGTAGAATTAGTAATGACAGATGAATCATGGTATGTAGTAAGAAATACACCAGGTGTAACTGGATTTGTCGGTTCAGCTGGAGCTGGATCAAAACCTAACCCATTATTACCAGAAGAAGTTCGCTTTATTCTTAAACAAATGGGATTAAAGGAAAAAACAATCGATGTCGAATTAGATGTTGGCGAACAAGTACGCATTAAATCTGGACCATTCGCAAACCAAGTCGGCGAAGTTCAAGAAATTGAAGCGGAAAAATTTAAATTAACAGTGTTAGTTGATATGTTCGGAAGAGAAACACCGGTAGAAGTTGAATTCGATCAAATCGAAAAATTATAGTAAACAAAATTAACATATATAATATATGAAAGTTGAAATTTTACTATTGCTTTCTGAAGTGAAACAGTGTTAAAATAATGTGGTCGCGCTTTTAGAGCGTTCATTTCGTCACGAAATGTTAAGAGTGGGAGGGCAAAACTGAGCCCTGTGACCACATCACGATATCAAGGAGGTGCACATCGTGGCTAAAAAAGTAGAAAAAGTAGTTAAATTACAAATTCCTGCAGGTAAAGCAAACCCAGCACCACCAGTTGGTCCAGCATTAGGTCAAGCAGGTGTGAATATTATGGGATTCTGTAAAGAGTTCAATGCACGTACTCAAGAGCAAGCAGGTTTAATCATTCCGGTAGAAATCAGTGTATATGAAGACCGTTCATTTACATTCATTACAAAAACTCCACCGGCTCCAGTACTACTTAAAAAAGCAGCTGGCGTTGAAAAAGGTTCAGGCGAACCTAACAAAAACAAAGTTGCTTCAGTAACTAAAGATCAAGTACGTCAAATTGCTAATGAAAAAATGCAAGATTTAAATGCTGCAGACGAAGAAGCAGCTATGCGTATTATCGAAGGTACTGCTCGTAGTATGGGTATCACTGTAGAATAATAAACAATCAAATCTAATTTGAAATGAACTGATTCAAACGATAAAAGCAGGTAACAGAATAGGTATAAACAATCCATTTTGTCTATGACATCTTAGCACTCAGTAGCTTGAAAAGGCTGATACGATTAAGAAACTATCTGTTATCTGCTCTTAACTTGTGGTAGACACAAGTAAATGTGGGAGGAAATTCCGCTAAAACCACTAAAGGAGGAACAATAAATGGCTAAAAAAGGTAAAAAGTATCAAGAAGCAGCTAATAAAGTTGACCGTACACAACACTATAGTGTTGAAGAAGCAGTTAAATTAGCTAAAGAAACAAGCATTGCTAACTTTGACGCATCAGTTGAAGTTGCATTCCGTTTAGGAATTGATACACGTAAAAATGACCAACAAATCCGTGGTGCAGTAGTGCTACCAAACGGAACTGGTAAATCACAACGTGTATTAGTATTTGCAAAAGGTGATAAAATCACTGAAGCTGAAGAAGCAGGCGCAGATTACGTAGGTGAATCTGATTACGTACAAAAAATCCAACAAGGTTGGTTCGACTTTGACGTAGTTGTTGCTACTCCAGACATGATGGGCGAAGTTGGTAAACTTGGTCGTGTATTAGGACCTAAAGGTTTAATGCCAAACCCTAAAACTGGTACTGTAACAATGGATGTTAAAAAAGCAGTTGAAGAAATCAAAGCTGGTAAAGTTGAATACCGTGCTGAAAAAGCTGGTATCGTACATGCTTCTATCGGTAAAGTTTCATTTAGCGATGAAAAATTAGTTGAAAACTTCAAAGCTTTACAAGATGTATTAGCAAAAGCTAAACCATCATCTTCTAAAGGTACTTACTTCAAATCTGTTGCTGTAACTACAACAATGGGTCCTGGAGTTAAAGTTGATACTTCTTCATTCAAATTATAATTAATAAATATAACCTAGGGCTGTTAAAGTCCTAGGTTTAATTTTTTAAAACGAAGAAACTCTAAGCATTAAAATGCATTACGAGAGGAACGCCACAGCTAAAGCTCATGCTCACAGTAGTTGACTGACCACTCATATCACAGAGCTCATGATTGGTCTAGTCAACCTTGTGGAGGCAACACTAAGAAATCAGATAGATTTGAGAGTTGCTCTCTAAGAAACTCTAAGCATTAAAATGCACTTCGAGAGGAACACTTGAGCTAAAGCTCATGCATAAGAAACTCTAAGCATTAAAATGCTAAGAGTTTCTAAAAAACATATTGACATATTACAATTAAGCAGTTATATTAAATATTGTGATTATTTTACCTAAGACAGTAGGAGTTATTTGATAACTTAAAACATAATCCTACCGAGGCTAAAATTGACTTGAACGTGACTATTAACTTTCAAGCACTTTTTGCCGTGGGTAGAAAGTGCTTTTTTTATTAAACTTAAAAAAAGCACCGAAAAAATTAAATGGAGGTGTCTGAATGTCTGCTATCATTGAAGCTAAAAAACAATTAGTTGATACAATTGCTGATCAACTTAAAAACTCAGTTTCAACAGTGATCGTTGACTACCGTGGTTTAACAGTAGCTGAAGTTACTGAATTACGTAAACAATTACGTGAAGCTGGTGTTGAGTATAAAGTATACAAAAACACAATGGTACGTCGTGCTGCTGAAAAAGCTGGTATCGAAGGCTTAGATGAATTCTTAACAGGTCCTACAGCTATCGCAACTTCAACTGAAGATGTAGTAGCTCCAGCAAAAGTTATTGCAGGATTTGCAAAAGAACATGAAGCGTTAGAAGTTAAAACAGGCGTTATGGAAGGAAATGTTATTTCAGCAGAAGAAGTTAAAACTGTTGGTTCATTACCTTCACACGATGGTCTTGTATCTATGCTTTTATCTGTATTACAAGCTCCAGTACGCAACTTCGCTTATGCGGTTAAAGCTGTTGGAGAACAAAAAGAAGAAAGCGCTGAATAATTGCGCATAAAAAATTAAAAATAACGGAGGAATTATAAAATGGCTAATCAAGAACAAATCATTGAAGCAATTAAAGAAATGTCAGTTTTAGAATTAAACGATTTAGTAAAAGCAATTGAAGAAGAATTTGGTGTAACTGCAGCAGCTCCAGTAGCAGCAGCAGGTGCAGCTGGTGGCGGCGACGCAGCAGCTGAAAAAACTGAATTTGATGTTGAATTAACTTCAGCTGGATCTTCAAAAATCAAAGTTGTTAAAGCAGTTAAAGAAGCAACTGGCTTAGGATTAAAAGACGCTAAAGAATTAGTTGACGGAGCTCCTAAAGTAATCAAAGAAGCTTTACCTAAAGAAGAAGCTGAAAAACTTAAAGAACAATTAGAAGAAGTTGGAGCAACTGTAGAATTAAAATAATTCTAGTTTCCTAACTAAATAATATAGTTACAAATTATATTTGTGACTACATTATTTGAGAAGTTAAAAACCCCGTTATTGCGATAACGGGGTTTTTAATTCATTTATAATAATTTTTTCAATTAATGTTATACAAAAGACTAATAGAGGTGAAGACATGAGTCATTACTATGATGAAAATCCGGATGTAAAAAGTGATGAAAAACATATCACTTATGAGTGTTATCAACAATCAATAGATTTAATTACAGATAATGGAGTTTTTTCTAGAGATAGAGTTGATTATGGATCTGACTTATTAATTCAAACATTCATAAATAACAATCCACCTGGTCCAAGTAAAACAATTGCTGATGTTGGTTGTGGATATGGTCCAATTGGATTAATGATTGCTAAGGTATCTCCACATCATCATATTACTATGTTAGATGTGAATAGAAGAGCCTTAGAATTAGCTAAAAAGAATAAAAAAAGAAATCACATTGAAAATGCGGATATTTTAGAGAGTGATGGGATGACTCAAGTTGAAGATAACCAATTTGATTTTGTATTAACTAATCCGCCAATCAGAGCGGGCAAAGATGTCGTTCATCGTATTTTTGAAGAAGCTTACCAAAAACTTAAAGTAAGTGGCGAGTTATTTGTCGTCATTCAAAAAAAGCAAGGTATGCCTTCCGCTAAAAAGAAAATGGATGAATTATTTAACAATGTGGAAGTTGTAAATAAAAGTAAAGGGTACTATATATTAAAAAGTTCAAAAGCTTGATTTAAGAGTAGTATTCTGATATAGTTATAAAATGTAAAAATTTATGTTCAATAAGTGTGTACTTTTATGTAAAACAAATAAGTTAAACAAGATAAATAAAGAATAGAAAATGGTGTCATCTGAAGTGTTGCCGTTTTCTTTTTGTCTTTAAATCTTGAGTCTCTCTTTTGTTTTATGAGTAAAAGCAAACCACACAATTTTTGAGGGGTGAATCTGTTTGGCAGGTCAAGTTGTCCAATATGGAAGACATCGTAAACGTAGAAACTACGCGAGAATTTCAGAAGTATTAGAATTACCGAACTTAATAGAAATTCAAACAAAATCTTACGATTGGTTCCTTAAAGAAGGTTTATTAGAAATGTTTAGAGACATTTCTCCGATTGAAGATTTCACAGGTAACCTATCTTTAGAATTTGTAGATTATAGATTAGGTGAACCGAAATACGACTTAGAAGAATCAAAAAACCGTGACGCTACTTATGCTGCACCTCTTCGTGTAAAAGTACGTCTTATTATTAAAGAAACTGGCGAAGTAAAAGAGCAAGAAGTATTCATGGGTGATTTCCCACTAATGACAGATACAGGTACATTTGTTATCAATGGTGCAGAACGTGTTATCGTATCACAATTAGTACGTTCACCATCCGTTTATTTCAATGAAAAACTTGATAAAAACGGCCGTGTAAACTATGATGCAACAATTATTCCTAACCGTGGTGCATGGTTAGAATATGAAACTGATGCAAAAGACGTTGTTTATGTACGTATTGATAGAACACGTAAATTACCATTAACTGTATTACTAAGAGCATTAGGTTTCTCAAGTGATCAAGAAATTGTAGATTTACTAGGTGATAGTGAATACTTACGTAATACATTAGAAAAAGATGGTACTGAAAACACAGAACAAGCATTATTAGAAATTTATGAGCGTTTACGTCCTGGCGAACCACCAACAGTAGAAAATGCTAAAAGCTTATTATATTCACGTTTCTTCGATCCAAAACGTTATGACTTAGCAAGCGTTGGTCGTTACAAAGCAAACAAAAAACTACACTTAAAACACCGTTTATTCAACCAAAAATTAGCAGAACCAATTGTTAATAGTGAAACAGGTGAAATTGTAGTTGAAGAAGGAACAGTTCTTGATCGTCGTAAATTAGACGAAATTATGGACGTTTTAGAATCAAATGCTAATAGTGAAGTATTTGAATTAGAAGGAACAGTTATTGATGAACCAGTTGAAATTCAATCAATCAAAGTATATGTTCCTAATGATGAAGAAGGACGCCCAACAACTGTTATTGGTAATGCATTACCAGATTCAGAAGTTAAATGTATTACTCCAGCAGATATCATTTCTTCAATGAGTTATTTCTTTAACTTATTAAGTGGTATCGGTTATACAGATGATATTGACCATTTAGGTAATCGTCGTTTACGTTCAGTAGGCGAATTATTACAAAACCAATTCCGTATTGGTTTATCAAGAATGGAACGTGTAGTTCGAGAAAGAATGTCTATTCAAGATACGGATTCAATTACACCACAACAATTAATCAATATCCGTCCTGTTATTGCATCTATTAAAGAATTCTTTGGTAGTTCACAATTATCACAATTCATGGACCAAGCTAACCCATTAGCAGAATTAACACATAAACGTCGTCTTTCTGCTTTAGGACCTGGTGGTTTAACACGTGAACGTGCACAAATGGAAGTTCGTGACGTACACTATTCTCACTATGGTCGTATGTGTCCAATTGAAACACCAGAGGGTCCAAACATTGGATTAATCAACTCTTTATCTAGTTACGCACGTGTGAATGAATTTGGTTTCATTGAAACACCATATCGTAAAGTAGATTTAGATACGAATGCAATTACTGATCAAATTGACTATTTAACTGCTGATGAAGAAGATAGTTATGTTGTTGCCCAAGCGAACTCTCGATTAGATGAAAATGGCCGTTTCTTAGACGATGAAGTTGTTTGTCGTTTCCGTGGTAATAACACAGTTATGGCTAAAGAAAAAATGGATTACATGGATGTTTCACCTAAACAGGTTGTATCAGCAGCTACAGCATGTATCCCATTCTTAGAAAACGATGACTCTAACCGTGCGTTAATGGGTGCAAACATGCAACGTCAAGCAGTACCATTGATGAACCCTGAAGCTCCATTTGTTGGTACTGGTATGGAACATGTTGCTGCACGTGACTCAGGTGCTGCTATTACAGCAAACCATAGAGGTAGAGTTGAACATGTTGAATCTAATGAAATCTTAGTACGTCGTCTAGTTGAACAAAATGGACAAGAGCACGAAGGTGAATTAGATCGTTATCCATTAGCGAAATTCAAACGTTCTAACTCTGGTACTTGTTATAACCAACGCCCAATTGTTGCTGCTGGTGACATCGTTGAATATAACGAAATACTAGCTGATGGTCCTTCAATGGAATTAGGCGAAATGGCATTAGGCCGTAACGTTGTTGTTGGATTCATGACTTGGGACGGTTATAACTACGAGGATGCTGTAATCATGAGTGAACGTTTAGTTAAAGACGACGTTTACACTTCAATTCATATTGAAGAGTATGAATCAGAAGCTCGTGATACTAAATTAGGACCTGAAGAGATTACACGTGATATTCCTAATGTTTCTGAAAGTGCACTTAAAAACTTAGACGAACGTGGTATCGTTTATGTTGGTGCTGAAGTTAATGATGGAGACATCTTAGTAGGTAAAGTAACACCAAAAGGAGTTACAGAACTTACAGCAGAAGAAAGATTATTACATGCAATCTTTGGTGAAAAAGCACGTGAAGTTCGTGATACATCATTACGTGTGCCACATGGTGCTGGCGGTATCGTTCTAGATGTTAAAGTATTCAATCGTGAAGAAGGCGATGATACATTATCTCCAGGTGTTAACCAATTAGTACGTGTTTATATCGTTCAAAAACGTAAAATTCACGTCGGAGATAAAATGTGTGGTCGACATGGTAACAAAGGTGTCATTTCTAAAATTGTTCCTGAAGAAGATATGCCATATTTACCAGATGGAACTCCAATTGACATCATGTTAAACCCATTAGGTGTACCATCACGTATGAATATCGGACAAGTACTTGAGCTACATTTAGGTATGGCTGCTAAAAACTTAGGTATCCATGTTGCATCTCCAGTATTCGATGGTGCCAACGATGATGACGTTTGGTCAACTATCGAAGAAGCAGGTATGGCTCGTGACGGTAAAACTGTATTATATGATGGTCGTACTGGTGAACCATTCGATAATCGTATTTCAGTTGGTGTTATGTACATGCTTAAACTTGCACACATGGTTGACGATAAATTACATGCGCGTTCAACTGGTCCATACTCATTAGTTACGCAACAACCATTAGGTGGTAAAGCGCAATTCGGTGGACAACGTTTTGGTGAAATGGAGGTATGGGCACTTGAAGCATATGGTGCTGCATACACATTACAAGAAATCTTGACTTATAAATCAGACGATACTGTAGGTCGTGTTAAAACATACGAAGCTATAGTAAAAGGCGAAAATATCTCTAGACCAAGTGTTCCTGAATCATTCCGTGTATTGATGAAAGAATTACAAAGTTTAGGATTAGACGTCAAAGTGATGGATGAGCAAGATAACGAAATCGAAATGGCTGACAACGAAGATGAAGATGTAACTGAACGCAAAGTAGATTTACAACAAAAAGATGCGCCAGAATCACAAAAAGAAACTACTGATTAATATGCACATAGATAACTAGAATATAGGTTGGGGCGACATCAGTGTCGCTCAAACCTTTCTCAAATTCTATATACTATAAATGTAAATCAATCAAATAGCACAGCTAATCTAAATTGAAGGAGGTAGGCTCCTTGATTGATGTAAATAATTTCCATTATATGAAAATAGGATTAGCTTCACCTGAAAAGATTCGTTCATGGTCTTATGGTGAGGTTAAAAAGCCTGAAACAATTAACTATCGTACGTTAAAACCTGAAAAAGATGGTCTTTTCTGTGAAAGAATATTTGGACCTACAAAAGACTGGGAGTGTAGTTGTGGTAAGTACAAACGTGTACGCTACAAAGGCATGGTATGTGATAGATGTGGTGTTGAAGTAACGAAGTCAAAAGTACGTCGTGAAAGAATGGGACACATTGAATTAGCAGCACCAGTTTCACATATTTGGTACTTCAAAGGTATCCCTAGCCGTATGGGTCTATTATTAGATATGTCTCCAAGAGCATTAGAAGAAGTTATTTACTTTGCTTCTTATGTTGTTGTTGACCCAGGTCCAACTGGTTTAGAAAAGAAAACATTATTATCAGAAGCAGAATTTAGAGATTATTATGATAAATATCCAGGTCAATTTGTTGCCAAAATGGGTGCTGAAGGTATCAGAGACTTATTATCAGAAATTGACTTAGATGAAGAACTTAAAACTTTACGTGATGAATTAGAATCTGCAACAGGACAAAGACTTACTCGTGCTATCAAACGTTTAGAGGTAGTTGAATCATTCCGTAATTCAGGTAACAATCCAGCTTGGATGATTTTAGATGTACTTCCAATCATCCCACCAGAAATCCGTCCAATGGTTCAATTAGACGGTGGACGTTTTGCAACAAGTGACTTAAACGATTTATATAGACGTGTTATTAACCGTAACAATCGTTTGAAACGCTTATTAGATCTTGGTGCACCTGGAATCATAGTTCAAAATGAAAAACGTATGTTACAAGAAGCTGTTGATGCTTTAATTGATAATGGTCGTCGTGGCCGTCCTGTTACAGGTCCTGGTAACCGTCCATTAAAATCACTATCACATATGTTAAAAGGTAAACAAGGTCGTTTCCGTCAAAACTTATTAGGTAAACGTGTTGACTATTCAGGTCGTTCCGTTATCGCAGTAGGTCCAAGTCTGAAAATGTATCAATGTGGCTTACCTAAAGAAATGGCACTTGAACTATTTAAACCTTTCGTAATGAAAGAATTAGTTCAACGTGAAATTGCAACAAACATTAAAAATGCGAAGAGTAAAATCGAACGCATGGACGATGAAGTATGGGATGTTTTAGAAGAAGTTATTGTAGAACATCCAGTATTACTAAACCGTGCACCTACACTTCACAGATTAGGTATCCAAGCATTCGAACCAACTTTAGTTGAAGGTCGTGCAATCCGTTTACACCCTCTTGTTACTACAGCATATAACGCTGACTTTGATGGTGACCAAATGGCTGTTCACGTTCCATTATCTAAAGAGGCTCAAGCCGAAGCACGTATGTTAATGTTAGCTGCGCAAAACATCTTGAACCCTAAAGATGGTAAACCAGTTGTTACACCATCACAGGATATGGTATTAGGTAACTATTATCTAACATTAGAACGTAAAGATGCTGTTAACACTGGGGCAATCTTTAATGATACTAACGAAGTGTTAAAAGCATATGCTAATGGCTATGTTCATTTACACACTAGAATTGGTGTACATGCAAGTTCATTCAATAATCCAACATTTACAGATGAGCAAAACAATAAAATTTTAGCTACTTCAGTAGGTAAAATTATCTTTAATGAAATCATTCCTGATTCATTTGCTTATATCAATGAACCAACTCAAGCTAACCTTGAAGGTAAAACGCCTGATAAATACTTTGTTGACCCAACAGAGTTAGGTGAAGGTGGATTAAAAGAATTCTTTGAAACTAAAGAATTAACTGAACCATTCAATAAAAAATTCTTAGGTAATATCATTGCTGAAGTATTTAATAGATTTAGTATCACTGATACATCTATGATGCTTGACCGCATGAAAGACCTAGGATTTAAATTCTCATCAAAAGCAGGTATCACTGTTGGTGTATCTGATATCGTGGTATTACCAGATAAAAAAGATATTTTAGATGAGCATGAAAAATTAGTTGATCGTGTAACTAAACAATTCAATCGTGGTTTAATCACTGAAGAAGAACGTTACAATGCTGTCGTTGAAATTTGGACAGATGCTAAGGACCAAATTCAAGGTGAATTAATGCAATCACTTGAAAAAACAAACCCAATCTTCATGATGAGTGACTCTGGTGCCCGTGGTAACGCATCTAACTTTACACAGTTAGCAGGTATGCGTGGATTGATGGCTGCACCATCAGGTAAGATCATCGAACTACCAATCACATCATCATTCCGTGAAGGTTTAACAGTGTTAGAGTACTTCATTTCTACTCATGGTGCGCGTAAAGGTCTTGCCGATACAGCACTTAAAACTGCCGATTCAGGTTATCTTACTCGTCGCCTTGTTGACGTTGCACAAGATGTTATTGTTCGTGAAGAAGATTGTGGTACTGACAGAGGTTTACTTGTTTCAGATATTAGAGAAGGTACAGAAATGATTGAACCATTCATTGAACGTATCGAAGGACGTTACTCAAAAGAAACTATCCGTCATCCTGAAACTGATGAAGTGATTATTCGTCCAGATGAGTTAATCACTGCTGAAATTGCTAAGAAAATTACTGACGCTGGCATTGAACAAATGTACATCCGTTCAGCATTCACTTGTAATACACGTCATGGTGTATGTGAAAAATGTTATGGTAAAAACCTTGCAACAGGTGAAAAAGTTGAAGTTGGTGAAGCAGTTGGTACAATCGCTGCACAATCAATCGGTGAACCAGGTACACAGCTTACAATGCGTACATTCCATACAGGTGGGGTAGCCGGAAGCGATATTACTCAAGGTCTTCCACGTATTCAAGAAATATTTGAAGCACGTAACCCTAAAGGTCAAGCTGTAATCACTGAAATTGAAGGTGTAGTAGAAGATATTAAATTAGCAAAAGACCGTCAACAAGAAATTGTTGTTAAAGGTGAAAATGAAACTAGATCTTATCTAGCTTCAGGAACTTCTAGACTTAAAGTTGAAGTAGGACAATCAGTTGAACGTGGTGAAGTATTAACAGAAGGTTCAATCGAACCGAAAAACTTCTTATCAGTTGCTGGTTTAAATGCTACTGAAAGCTATTTATTAAAAGAAGTTCAAAAAGTTTACCGTATGCAAGGTGTTGAAATTGATGATAAACACGTTGAGGTAATGGTAAGACAAATGTTACGTAAAGTTCGTATCATTGAAGCAGGAGATACTAAGTTATTACCTGGTTCATTAGTTGATATCCACAACTTTACAGATGCTAACAGAGAAGCATTTAAAGAACGTAAACGCCCAGCAACTGCAAAACCGGTATTGCTAGGTATTACAAAAGCTTCTCTTGAAACAGAAAGCTTCTTATCTGCAGCATCATTCCAAGAAACAACTCGTGTACTTACTGATGCAGCTATTAAAGGTAAACGCGATGATTTACTTGGTCTTAAAGAAAATGTAATTATCGGTAAACTTATCCCAGCTGGTACTGGTATGAGACGTTATAGCGATGTTCAATTCGATAAAAACGTAGCTCCAGTTGCTAGTACAGAAGAAGAGGTAGACGTTACCGAATAGTTATTTAATCAAGAGACTAAACGAAAATTTTAGTCTCTTGATTCTTATTTATTTCATAAATGCATGAATAAATATTGACTATTGTAGTCATGTAATGTTACTATATTAAAGGTTGATGCAAGCAGAACTTTGGAGGATATTATAAATGTCTAATGAAAAAGTTGCACGCTTTAACAAACAACAATATGTAGTTGGTCTGAAGGAGACGCTTAAAGCGTTGAATAAAGATCAAGTTACATCATTGATTATTGCTCAAGACGTTGAGGTTCATCTTATGACTCGCGTGTTAAGCCAAATCAATCAAAAAAACATACCATATACACTTTTCTCATCTAAGAAGGATTTAGGAGAATATGTAGGTATTAATGTTAATGCAACAATCGTTGCTATATTGAATGAGAATTAGTAAGTTTTTACTTACTAAATTTTATTTAACCTTAAAATGAACCACCTGGATGTGTGGGATTAAAAAATGAAGAGAGGAGGACATATTCAATGCCAACTATTAACCAATTAGTACGTAAACCAAGACAAAGCAAATCAAAAAAATCTGATTCACCAGCTTTAAACAGAGGTTTTAACAGTAAGAAGAAACAATTCACTGAATTGAATTCTCCACAAAAACGTGGCGTTTGTACTCGTGTGGGTACTATGACACCTAAAAAACCTAACTCAGCGTTACGTAAATATGCACGTGTGCGTTTATCAAATAACATTGAAATCAACGCATACATTCCTGGTATTGGACACAACTTACAAGAACACAGTGTAGTACTTGTACGTGGTGGACGTGTAAAAGACTTACCTGGTGTGCGTTACCACATTGTACGTGGTGCACTTGATACTTCAGGTGTAGACGGACGTAGACAAGGTCGTTCATTATACGGAACTAAAAAACCTAAAAATTAATTTTTAAGATTACGTAAATTTTAAAAATAATGAAACACAATATACTATAATAGGAAGGGAGGATTTACATTATGCCTCGTAAAGGATCAGTACCTAAAAGAGACGTATTACCAGATCCAATTCATAACTCAAAATTAGTTACAAAATTAATTAACAAAATTATGTTAGACGGTAAACGTGGAACAGCTCAAAGAATTCTTTATTCAGCATTCGACCTAGTTGAAGAACGTAGTGGTCGTCAAGCTATTGAAGTATTCGAAGAAGCAATCGAAAACATTATGCCAGTATTAGAAGTTAAAGCTCGTCGTGTGGGTGGTTCAAACTACCAAGTACCTGTTGAGGTACGCCCAGAACGTCGTTCTACTTTAGGATTACGTTGGTTAGTTAACTATGCGCGTCTTCGTGGTGAAAAAACTATGGAAGAACGTTTAGCTAACGAAATCTTAGATGCAGCAAATAATACAGGTGGTGCAGTTAAGAAACGTGAGGACACTCACAAAATGGCTGAAGCTAACAAAGCATTTGCTCACTACCGTTGGTAAGATTGAAGCTTTTACCCTGAGTGTGTTCCAAACGATTGGTTTACCAATAATGGCTCATGCTTAGGGCATCGCCATATCTAAAGTACTTATTCAGTAATAACTGGAAGGAGAAAAAATACATGGCAAGAGAATTTTCTTTGAAAAATACTCGTAATATCGGTATCATGGCTCACATTGATGCTGGTAAAACTACTACGACAGAACGTATTCTTTATTACACAGGTCGTATCCACAAAATTGGTGAAACTCACGAAGGTGCTTCACAAATGGACTGGATGGAACAAGAACAAGATCGTGGTATTACTATCACATCTGCTGCAACAACTGCAGCTTGGGAAGGCCACCGTGTAAATATTATCGATACACCAGGACACGTAGACTTCACAGTTGAAGTTGAACGTTCTTTACGTGTACTTGACGGTGCGGTTACAGTACTTGATGCTCAATCAGGTGTTGAACCTCAAACTGAAACAGTTTGGCGTCAGGCTACAACATACGGCGTACCTCGTATCGTGTTTATTAACAAAATGGATAAATTAGGAGCAAACTTTGATTATTCTGTAAGCACATTACATGACCGCTTACAAGCTAATGCTGCACCTATCCAATTACCTATTGGTGCTGAAGATGAATTTGAAGCAATCATTGACTTAGTTGAAATGAAATGTTTCAAATACACTAACGACCTAGGTACAGAAATCGATGAAATTGAAATTCCAGATGATCACAAAGAAAGAGCTGAAGAAGCTCGTTCAACATTAATTGAAGCAGTAGCTGAAACTAATGATGAATTAATGGAAAAATATCTTGGTGACGAAGAAATTTCAGTTGAAGAATTAAAAAATGCAATCCGTCAAGCTACAACTGATGTAGAATTCTACCCAGTTCTTTGCGGTACTGCATTCAAAAACAAAGGTGTTCAATTAATGCTTAACGCTGTAATTGATTACCTACCATCTCCTTTAGATGTAAAACCAATCGTTGGTCACCGTGCTAACAATCCTGAAGAAGAAGTAATTGCTAAACCAGACGATTCAGCTGAATTCGCTGCATTAGCATTTAAAGTTATGACTGACCCTTATGTTGGTAAATTAACTTTCTTCCGTGTTTACTCAGGTACTATGAGCTCAGGTTCATATATTAAAAACTCATCTAAAGACAAACGTGAACGTGTAGGTCGTTTATTACAAATGCACGCTAACTCACGTCAAGAGATTGACACTGTTTACTCAGGCGATATCGCTGCTGCGGTAGGTCTTAAAGAAACAGGTACTGGTGATACTTTATGTGGAGAGAAAAACGACATTATCTTGGAATCAATGGAATTCCCAGAACCAGTTATCCACTTATCAGTTGAACCAAAATCTAAAGCTGACCAAGATAAAATGACTCAAGCTTTAGTTAAATTACAAGAAGAAGACCCAACTTTCCATGCACATACTGACGAAGAAACTGGACAAGTTATCATCGGTGGTATGGGTGAGTTACACTTAGATATCTTAGTTGACCGTATGAAGAAAGAATTTAACGTTGAATGTAATGTTGGTGCGCCAATGGTTTCATATCGTGAAACATTCAAGCAATCAGCACAAGTTCAAGGTAAATTCTCTCGTCAATCAGGTGGTCGTGGTCAATATGGTGATGTTCATATTGAATTCACACCTAATGAAACTGGTGGCGGTTTCGAATTCGAAAATGCTATCGTTGGTGGTGTAGTTCCTCGTGAATACATTCCATCAGTAGAAGCTGGTCTTAAAGATGCTATGGAAAATGGTGTTCTTGCTGGTTATCCATTAATTGATGTTAAAGCTAAATTATATGATGGTTCATACCATGATGTCGATTCATCTGAAATGGCCTTCAAAATTGCTGCATCATTAGCACTTAAAGAAGCTGCTAAAAAATGTGATCCAGTTATCTTAGAACCAATGATGAAAGTAACTATCGAAATGCCTGAAGAATACATGGGCGATATCATGGGTGACGTAACATCTCGTCGTGGACGTGTTGATGGTATGGAACCTCGTGGTAATGCACAAGTTGTAAATGCTTATGTACCACTTTCAGAAATGTTCGGTTACGCAACTTCATTACGTTCTAACACTCAAGGTCGCGGTACTTACACTATGTACTTTGACCACTATGCAGAAGTTCCAAAATCAATTTCTGAAGAAATCATTAAGAAAAATAAAGGTGAATAATATAACTTGTTTTTACTAGCTATGCTAGGTTAAAATACAGGTTGAGCTTAGTTATAGGCTAATCACTTTTATGAATTGATTTTTATGGGTAAATGCATTATAAAGGAAGTATGAATTGAGTAATACTTCTTTTAGACTCAACTTAATCAATCATCTTCTCATGATGGTGAGAAACTATCATGAGAGATAAATTTGAAAATAACTTTTATTAAGAATAGGAGAGATTTAATAATGGCAAAAGAAAAATTTGATCGCTCAAAAGAACATGCCAATATTGGTACTATCGGTCACGTTGACCATGGTAAAACTACTTTAACAGCTGCAATCGCAACTGTATTAGCTAAGAATGGTGACACTGTTGCACAATCATACGACATGATTGACAACGCACCAGAAGAAAAAGAACGTGGTATTACAATCAATACTGCACACATCGAATATCAAACTGACAAACGTCACTACGCTCACGTTGACTGCCCAGGACACGCTGACTATGTTAAAAACATGATCACTGGTGCTGCTCAAATGGACGGCGGTATCTTAGTTGTATCTGCAGCTGACGGTCCAATGCCACAAACTCGTGAACACATTCTATTATCTCGTAACGTTGGTGTACCAGCTTTAGTTGTATTCTTAAACAAAGTTGATATGGTAGACGACGAAGAATTATTAGAATTAGTAGAAATGGAAGTTCGTGACTTATTAACTGAATATGACTTCCCAGGTGACGACGTACCTGTAATCGCTGGTTCTGCATTAAAAGCATTAGAAGGCGACGAAAAATACGAAGAAAAAATCTTAGAATTAATGCAAGCAGTTGATGACTACATTCCAACTCCAGAACGTGATTCTGACAAACCATTCATGATGCCAGTTGAGGACGTATTCTCAATCACTGGTCGTGGTACTGTTGCTACAGGCCGTGTTGAACGTGGTCAAATCAAAGTTGGTGAAGAAGTTGAAATCATCGGTTTACATGACACTTCTAAAACAACTGTTACTGGTGTAGAAATGTTCCGTAAATTATTAGACTACGCTGAAGCTGGTGACAACATCGGTGCATTATTACGTGGTGTTGCTCGTGAAGACGTACAACGTGGACAAGTATTAGCTGCTCCAGGTTCAATCACACCTCATACAAAATTCAAAGCGGAAGTTTACGTTTTATCTAAAGATGAAGGTGGACGTCATACTCCATTCTTCAGTAACTACCGCCCACAATTCTATTTCCGTACTACTGACGTAACTGGTGTAGTTAACTTACCAGAAGGTACTGAAATGGTTATGCCTGGTGACAACGTTGAAATGACAGTTGAATTAATCGCTCCAATCGCGATTGAAGACGGTACTCGTTTCTCAATCCGTGAAGGTGGACGTACTGTAGGATCAGGCGTTGTAACTGAAATCCACGAATAATTTATTATTCGATATAATTAAAGGCCCCGTTTAGGGGTCTTTTTTTATTTATAAAATATGTACTTTGAATTTTGCCTATATACCTCGTATTCAGCTAATTACGAATTATACATACTCCATAATTAAGTTCAATATTACATATGAAATGTGTTAGCTTTTATATACAAAAACACCTCTAAATGAATGATTATTAATCATTTAGAGATGTTTGTAAGTTCATAATTATTTCAGGATAGATATCGGTTTATATTTTTAAAAAACTTTTTCAATTTCTAATATTTTTAAGAATTCACTTGCTGCATATTTGAATGCTGATTCATCTATATCAAAGTAGGGATTATGATGTGGTGCTGTGATCTGTTTATCTTTATTGCCACAACCTGTTAAGAAGAAAGCCCCAGGTCTCACTTTTAAATAATGTGAAAAATCTTCCCCAATCATCATTAAATCAGATTCATTAAAGCGTAAATGCATATCGTTAGCTGCTTGTTTAACAACTTCATAGGCTTGATCATGATTATGAAGAGGTAAATACCCTTTAATATAGTTAAAATCATATGTGATATCATTTGCTAATGCCAATCCCTGTAGTAATTTATCCATTTTTTGTTTAACATGACTTTGAATTTGTGTATCAAATGTACGCACTGTCCCTTTACAAAATGCACTATCTGGTATAACACTATCTGATGAACCAGCCTGTACCATACCAAATGTTAAAACAGCTTGTTTTACAGGATCTATAGTGCGTGAGATGATTTTTTGAGCACTTAAAATAAACTCAGCCATAATAACAATAGGATCAATAGTTTCTTGTGGTTTAGCGCCGTGGCCGCCTTTACCTTGAATTGTAATACTAAATTCATCTGGTGAAGCCATAATTGGACCTGGTCGTGAATATATGGTTCCTGTTGGATAGCCACTCCAAAGATGCGTACCGTAAATTTTATCTACGTCTTTTAAACAACCATCATTAATCATTTCTTGAGAACCACCAGGCATAATTTCCTCACCATATTGAAAGATAAAAACGACATTACCTTTAAGTAGGTGACGATGCTCATTTACTATTTCAGCAACACCTAATAGTATGGCTGTATGACCATCATGTCCACACGCATGCATACAACCATCGTTTTTAGATTTATAAGACACATCATTTAGTTCTTGAACTGGTAATGCATCAAAATCAGCACGAAATGCGATAGTCGGTCCATTTTCTTTTCCTTTAAAAGTTGCTTTAATTCCGTTTCTACCTACTGGAGTTTGAATGTCACATGACAATTGGCTAAGTTGATTAACTATATAGTCATGTGTTTGCTTCTCTTCAAAAGAAAGTTCAGGATATTGATGTAAATAACGTCGCAGTTGAATCATTCTTTTTTCTTTTTTACTAGCCAATTGAAACCAATCAAACAAAACGATCACTTCTTCCGTATTATTATGATAATTAGTATATCACTATCTAATGTTACAAAATAGTTGAAAATGAATATTTATTTTTAAAATTACCACGAGTGATAGGGCTTTCATGAAAGGCTAAATTGATGTATTATAAAGACAAATAGAGAAACAAGGGGGATATCGTTGTGGTTCAATCACTACATGATTTTTTAGATGAAAACATTAATTATTTGAAAGAAAATGGTTTATACAATGAAATAGATTCAATTGAAGGTGCTAATGGTCCAGAAATTAAAATTGAAGGTAAAACTTATGTCAATTTAAGTTCAAATAACTATTTAGGATTAGCAACAAATGAAGATTTAAAAGAAGCTGCTAAAGCTGCGATTGATACACATGGTGTTGGTGCTGGTGCTGTACGTTCTATTAACGGTACGTTAGATTTACATGATGAATTAGAAGAAACATTAGCTAAATTTAAAGGTACAGAAGCTGCAATTGCATACCAATCTGGATTTAATTGTAATATGGCTGCGATTTCAGCTGTAATGAATAAAAATGACGCTATTCTGTCTGATGAATTGAACCACGCTTCAATTATTGATGGTTGTCGTTTATCTAAAGCGAAAATTATTCGTGTGAATCATTCAGATATGGATGATTTAAGAGCAAAAGCTAAAGAAGCTGTAGAATCAGGTCAGTATAATAAAGTAATGTATATCACTGATGGTGTGTTTAGTATGGATGGCGATGTTGCTAAACTGCCTGAAATTGTTAAAATAGCTGAAGAATTTGGTTTATTAACTTATGTAGATGATGCACATGGCTCTGGTGTAATGGGTAAAGGTGCTGGTACGGTTAAACACTTTGGCTTACAAGATAAAATTGATTTCCAAATTGGTACATTATCTAAAGCAATTGGTGTTGTTGGAGGTTATGTTGCAGGAACTAAAGAATTAATTGACTGGTTAAAAGCACAATCTCGTCCATTCTTATTCTCTACATCATTAGCGCCTGGAGATACAAAAGCTATTACAGAAGCAGTTAAAAAATTAATGGCTTCAACTGAATTGCATGATCAATTATGGGAAAATGCTCAATATCTTAAAGATGGTTTAGCAAAACTAGGATTTGATACAGGTGAATCAGAAACACCAATTACACCAGTTATTATTGGTGATGAAAAAGATACGCAAGCATTCAGTAAACGATTAAAAGAAGAAGGTATATATGTTAAGTCAATCGTATTCCCTACAGTGCCAAAAGGTACGGGTAGAGTAAGAAATATGCCTACAGCAGCACATACTAAAGAAATGTTGGATAAAGCTTTAGCTGCTTACGAAAAAGTAGGAAAAGAACTTAACATTATTTAATATAAGAATAATAAATAAAGCACTCATTAACTGTGAGTGCTTTTTTAATATCTTGAGGTGAACATTATGGATGTTGTAGATGAACTACGCCAACTTGATTATAAAGATGAACAATTATTCCTACAATATATTAATGAGTGGTACGAACATAATGAGAAGATTGTACCTGGTAATACAGATTTAAAGAAGTATACTAGTTTCAAAGACATGGTGGATTATATTAATCAACCTAAACCTAGGGAAGATTGGGTTGAAACCAGTACATTTTTTTATTTTAAAAATGGAAAAATTGTAGGAGCAGTTAATATTAGATATCAACTTAACGAACAATTAACTCGTATTGGCGGTCATGTAGGGTATGGTGTAGCAAAATCACAACGTGGTAAAGGCTATGCGACTGTTATGTTAGGAAAAGCGATAGATATTTTAAAACCGTTTCAAATAAAAAATGTGCTAATGACGTGTAATCCTAAAAATTTTGCATCACAAAAAGTTATAAAATCATATGGAGGATACGAAATAGAACCATATATCAAAAAGAATGGATTACCAGTTAAAAGATATCATATACCTATTAATAACTAAAAAAAGCCAAAAAAAAATCATTCTCCAGTGTAGGAGAATGAATGTCGTCAAAAGTTAAATTAAATAGTTTTGTTTAGTTAAACAAAATCGCAGAGATAGTTAAGACACAATAATGTCCAACTGTCTCTTTATTTATGTTTTTAAGAATAGCATGAATACAGTTTGAGAACAATATAAACTTTAATTTGCCAACATTTTTTTATAAAATATCGGGTATTAGTAATATAAATGAATAATTAAATTTTATGGAGGAAAAGGAATGCTATATTTAAATGAAAAAGATCAACAACAATTATTAAATATGCGTGAAGTAATAGATGAAGTAGGAGAATCCTTGAAAGCTTTTTCAGAAGGTAAGACTGAAACACCATTACGATATTCAATTCCTTTTAATGATGAAAATAGATATTTAGTTATGCCTGCGTTATCTGATGTCTTAAAAATTGTGGGATTAAAAACAGTTACATTTGCACCTAAAAATCCTGAAAAAGGTAAATCAACTATCAGTGGATCAGTAATTTTGAGTGATTATGAGACAGGTGAAACGTTATCAGTCCTAGATGGAGGCTATTTAACTAAAATTAGAACAGGTGCAATTTCTGGTGTAGCAACAAAATATTTAGCTAGGGAAGATGCACGTACTTTATGTGTAATTGGTGCAGGAGAACAAGCAGAAGGATTAATTGAAGCTGTTTTAGCTGTTAGAGATATTGATACTATTCATTTTGCAAGTAGAACGACGGAAAAAGCTGAGCGTTTAGCAAAACAGTCACAAACAACATATGATGTTAACGTAAAAGTATTTGAAAATGCTGATGAAGCAATAGAAGGTGCAGATATTGTTGTGACAGCTACTAATTCTTCACATCCTGTGTTTAGTCGAACTTTAGAAGCGGGTGTACATCTCAATGCGGTAGGTTCTTTTAAACCAGATATGCAAGAATTACCTTCTGAATCAATGAAAGTAGCAGATAAAATTATTGTTGAATCTACAGAAGCTGCAATGGAAGAAACAGGAGATTTAAAAATTCCTGAACAAGAAGGCATATTATCTCAAGAATCACTTTATGCAGAACTTGGTGACATTGTTGCTGGGAATAAACAAGGACGTATGAATGATAACGAAATCACTTTATTTAAATCAGTGGGCTTAGCAATTGTAGACATTGTAGTTGCCAATTATTTTTATAAAAAAGCTCAACAATAAAAATAAAGTGAGGTGGAAAATGTACTATTTCTACCTCACTTCTTTATTTTTGTATGCGATAGTAAAATTTTTGCTTTATTGATAATCACTTGGATTAATGGAGATCACATTAGGAATTGTTTTTTTGTATTCTTGTAAATTTTCATGATTATCGGTAATCAACGTAGTAATTTTGTTAGTTGGACAAACTTGATAAAATGCTACTTTATTTAACTTTGAACTATCTGTTAACATGTAAACCTCTTTAGACTGATAAACCATTTGGCGTTTAGCATCTACGAATTCTTCGCTGTAGTGCGTCACGCCTTTTAATGCATCCATAGCAGGTGTAGCTAAAAATGCTTTCATAGAATTAAATGATTGCAAGGTTTGAGTAGTAATTAATCCATTTAATACATAATTGTTGTGATAAAGTGTACCACCAGTGACAATCACTTTATGGTTAGAAGAGCGAAGAATAGAAGCAATATGAATGTCATTAGTGATAATAGTTAAATTTTGCTTTTGTAAAATAGCTTTTGCAAATAATAGAGTGGTAGAACCTGAATCAATAATTAATGTATCTCCATCATTTACAAATTCAGCAGCTTTGTATCCTATACCTAATTTTTCATAATAGTAAGAAGTTTGTCTATCATCGAAATTTAATTCACTATAAACATTTTCATTATTTAGTACGACACCACCATGGGTACGTCTGATTTGGTTGTATTGTTCAAGTTTTACTAAGTCACGACGAATCGTTGCATCGTGTACGTTAAATTCTGTTGCTAATGTATGAACAGTAGCAGTTTTATATTTAGTTAAATAAGCAATGATTTTTTGTTCTCTTTCAGCAGGTAACATATAAAACGTCTCCATTCAGTAATTTTGATAATAAAAATGATAAGATTAAGTCGATTTTAATTATAGTATATCAAATACATAATAAAGGCTGTAGATGAAAGTATGACAATGAAATGATCATCATATATTCAGTCTACAGCCTATAAATTATTTAACGTTATTCCGTTTCACCATATTGTTGACTCTTCGGCATTTTAATGAAGAATGTTAGGATTGTACTAATGAAGTATATAATTCCTAAAATCCAAATTACACCTAAATCTCCAAGTGGCTCTAAGAAAATTCTAACTATCATTGGTCCTATGAATACTGGTAAACCAGCACCTAAGTTTAAGATTGAAAGTGTTGCACCTTTATCTTTTTTAACAAGTGAAGGAATTAATGCAGTTAATGGTACATAAGCTGCAATAAAGATTCCCCAAGCAACGCCAACAATTGTTAATAAAATAATGTTACCGTGTGACCATATTGGGACATAACCCATTAATAGACAAGAAACACCACTACCGATACCACCAAAGATCATTACAGTATTACGCCAACCAATTTTATCTCCAATAATACCCCAAATAAGGTTGAATACGATATTACCGAAGAAGATAGCAGACCAAACAGCTAACCATTTTGAAGTTGGTATTCCGTATGATTCTAGATATAAAGGTAAAAAAATAGGGAATGCAAATTGTGCAGTAGTGTTAATAACACGCACAATACCACCTAATAATACTTTTGGTTCTTCAACTACAATAGTGAAACCTTTCATCATTTCTTTTAATTTAGCTTTAGCATTACTTTTATCTGTAGGTAATTTATCTCTATTTAAGACAATAGCTAAAAAGCCACCTAAAATTACCCAGAATAATGAACTCCATAATGTTCCAATATGACCTAAGTATTTAATCGCATAGATAGAATAAAACGCACCTAATACGTTTAGTCCACCAGTAAATACTAGCCAGAACCAACCAACAGCTGCACCCAATGTGCGTTGTTCTGAACGGTATGAAATCCATACTAAGAATGAATATGCAAATAATGGATAACCTAAACCGCGTAGTGCATAAGCTGGATACATAATTGCTAAGTTTTCAGATGGTAATGCAATACCAACGAAACAAATAGTTCCTATAATGTATAAAATCAAGCCGATAAACATTGTACGTTTACCACCGAATGCTTCAGCAAATACGCCACTAAACCAACTTGCAATTGCGACTGTGATACCATAACAACCAAATAGCCAACTCACTTCATTAGAGCTGAAACCATTATGTTGTAAATAAGGACTTAACCAACCAATTTCTAGGCCGTCTCCCATCATAAATATTAAAATCCCTACGTAACCCCAAACAATTTGTTTGGGCATACCTAAAAATGTTGTCTTATTCATCATTTGTTATCTCCCCTTAGATACAATGGTTTATGACCAGTGATATCTTAAATAAGTTTTTTTCCAACCTTTGTGAGCAGCAGTATCATCCATTGCTTTTTTCAAATCCTCTGTACTATGGATATCATAGTAATCATCAGGGATTAATTTTTTAAGTGCTTGTTGATAGTCTTTATTTTCGAATGAAGCAATTAATTGTTCGAATTCATGTTTAGTACTTCTTGAACTACCTGAAAGTGTTAAACCTTTTTCTAATACGTCACGTGTATTAATACCTACTAAATCTTCTGTTACACCCATTAACACGATTTGACCTTGTCTATCGATTAAGTCAATTGCTTGGTTAATAGCAGATTCAGAGAATTTTCCACCGCAACATTCAAATACAGTATGAACACCTTTATGACTATTGAAATCATAATCATTAACTAGATGTGTAGTTGCAAAGTTTTCAAATGATTTTAATTTTTCTTCAATAGCACCGAAGACAATTAAGTTTTCTTGTTCAATACCATAGATATAATGTAAAGCTGTTGCAGCTAAATATCCAACTGGTCCGTCACCAAATACAGCTACTTGTGGAGAAGATTTAGTTGTGATTTCTTTTAATTGATTGATTGGGAATAATGATACTGAACAAAGTTCAGCTAATAACGCAACATCTTCATCTAATGTATCTGGAATTTTAACGATGTTGTCACCAGGTACTACCATTCTATCTTGGCAAATACCATCATAACCGCTACCCATAAATACGGCATTTTCATCATATTTATCAAGTAAATCTGTTTCTTCAAAATCACCAGCTCTTAAACGAGAAGGAATATTAGGTACGATAACTACTTTATCTCCTTTTTGATAATCAGGATGTTTAGAATCTTCAATAGTACCGATACCTTCGTGGAATAATGCCATTGGTAATTTTTTTCTCTAGTGCTTCTTTACGTCTATTACCTGTGTAATATCTTAGGTCAGCGTGACAGACACTTGCTTTTTCTGGATTAACAATAACATCACCATCTCTAAACTCATGATTTATTGTTGTATATTCAAATTCGCCTGGTTGAATAAGACGATATGCTTTTGATTCAATGCTCATTTCTGTTCATCTCCCTTTAATTTCTGTTCATTTTTATTTATGTAAATAATGGTAAACGCTTACAGTCATTTGTGTCAATGGTTTTTGCACAAAAATGTTTGTTTTGATGCTTTTTTATGTTTTTTTATTGATTTATTGTTCATTTGTGCGTATCATCTAAAGAAAACGCTTACTTAAACAGAGATGTAGACAAAGTATGGGGGTATTAGTAATGAGTTATAGTATTGGAGTAGATTATGGAACAGGCTCAGGTAGAGCTTTTTTAGTTGATACTACGAATGGAAAAATAATAGATAAATATATAAAGCCATATACACATGGCACAATCGAAAAAGATTTAAATGGGGTAAAATTGCCACATAGTTTTTCACTTCAAAATGGTAACGATTATATGGAAGTTTTAGAAGAAGGCGTACCTTATTTAATTCAATCTTCAGGTGTGAAACCAGAAGAAATAGTAAGAATAGGAATAGATTTTACTTCATCAACAGTTATGTTTACTGACGAAAATTTAGAACCTATTCATAATTTACCTGGTTTTGAAAATAATCCACATGCATACGTTAAGTTATGGAAACATCATGGTGCTCAAGCTGAAGCGGACCAATTATTCCAAACTGCTTTAGATAATAAGAGTAGATGGTTAGGTTATTATGGATTTAATGTAAGTAGTGAGTGGATGATTCCCAAGATTATGGAAGTTATGAACAAAGCACCAGAAGTGTTAGATAAAACAGCTAATATAATGGAAGCTGGTGACTGGATTGTTAATAAGTTAACAGGAGAAAATGTACGTTCTAACTGTGGTTTAGGATTTAAATCATTCTGGGAAGAAAATGAAGGATTCCATTATGATTTATTTGATAAAGTGAGTGATCAATTATCAGATGTTGTTCGTGATAAAGTGGATGCACCAATAGTTAAAATTGGCGAAACAGTAGGACAATTATCAGAAGAAATGGCTGAAAAACTTGGTCTTTCTACACAGACTAAAGTAAGTCCATTTATTATAGATGCACATTCAAGTCTATTAGGAATTGGTTCACAACAAGACAAACAAATGACTATGGTTATAGGAACGAGTACATGTCATTTAATGTTAAATGAACAGCAACATCAAGTACCAGGTATCTCTGGTTCTGTTAAAGGAGCTATTATTCCTGAATTATATGCTTATGAAGCGGGGCAATCTGCAGTCGGTGATTTATTTGAATATATTGCTAAACAATCACCAAAAGAGTACGTAGATGAAGCAAATGAAAGAGGTATTTCAATTTTTGAATTATTGAATGAAAAAGTAAAAGATCAAATGCCAGGTGAAAGTGGTCTTGTCGTTTTAGATTGGCATAATGGTAACCGAAGTGTATTAAGTGATAGTAATCTTAAAGGATGCGTATTCGGTATGTCACTACAAACAACACATGAAGAATTATATCGTGCATATTTAGAAGCTACTGCATTTGGTACTAAAATGATTATGCAACAATATCAAAGTTGGAATATGGATGTCGAAGATGTATTTGCTTGCGGCGGAATACCTAAGAAAAATCCTTTAATGATGGATATCTATGCAAACGTGCTTAATAAAAAAGTAACTATTATTGATAGTGAATATGCTCCAGCAATTGGTGCAGCGATTCTTGGTTCTGTTTGTGGTGGTGCGCACCAAAGTTTAAATGAAGCGATTGAATCAATGAAAGAACCTGTATTATATGAAGTGACACCTGATCCAGAAAAAGTAAAACGTTATAAAAAATTATTTAGTGCGTATAAAGAGTTACATGATCTTCATGGTTATAAAAAAGCAAGAATTATGCGCAATGTCGGTAAGTTAATGGAAGCATAAAATGATATATATTTAGCAATGGACACTTAGTGAATTGACAATAGTTAATTTACTAAGTGTTTATTTATGATAAAGAAACATCGAATATATTAAAATATATTGGAAAAGGGAGATGAATAAAATGAAGGTCATGTTAACAGGTGCAACAGGTAATTTGGGCACACATATTACTAATCAAGCTGTAGAACATAAAATGAAAGAATTTTATATAGGTGTAAGAAATTTAGATAAGGTACCAACAGATTGGAAAGAACATGTTACAGTAAGACACTTAGATTATTTCAATAAAGAAAGTATGGTTAGTGCTTTTCATGATATTGATACAGTTATTTTTATTCCAAGTATTATACACCCCTCTATAAAACGTATTCCAGAAGTAGAGAATCTTGTTGATGCAGCTAAAGAAAGCAGAGTAAAGCATATTATATATATTGGATATTATGCAGATCAACACGACAATCCATTTCATATGAGTCCATACTTTGGATATGCAGAACGGTTATTAGCTACAAGTGGTATTGATTTTACGTACGTTAGAATGGCAATGTATATGGATCCTTTAAAACCCTATCTTCCAGAATTGATGAATATGCATAAATTGATTTATCCGGTGGGGGATGGTCGAATTAATTATATTTCAAGACATGATATTGCAAGAGGAATTATCGCTATATTAAATAATCCCAATTCATGGGGGAAACGCTACTTATTATCCGGATACAGTTATGATATGTACGAACTTGCAAATATACTTTCGGAAGTATCGGGAACTAAAATTGAATATGATCCGGTTTCTTTAGAGACATTTGCTAAAATGTATGATGAACCAAAAGGATTTGGTGATTTATTAGCATCAATGTATGAAGCTGGAGCAAGAGGACTTTTAGATCAACAGTCTAATGATTTTGAAATGCTAGTAAATGATAAACCGCAGACATTTAAATCATTTTTAATGAAGTAATTGATAGATAGTGATGATGTTAATATAAAAACATCGTCACTTATTTTTATATTAACCATTTTTGTGTGTTTAATATGTGTGTTTAATAAATGAATACTGGAAGTACTCAAAAATAAAAGTAATGTTATTCAAATTATTTTAAAATATTAACTTTGTACTCACTATATATACAAGAAAGCGCTTTTATATTACAATATAGATGTAAATAGAATGTTTGTACATACAAGAAAGACAATGAATTTTCTATAAACACAAGGGGAGATTTTATAATGAAGAAAATTATGATTACAGGCGCTTTAGGCCAAATAGGTACTGAATTAGTTGTAAAATGTAGAAAAATTTATGGTACAGATAATGTACTTGCAACAGATATTAGAGAACCAGAAGCGGATTCTCCAGTTCAAGATGGTCCATTTGAAATTTTAGACGTGACTGATCGAGATAAAATGTTTGAATTAGTTGAGAATTTTGGAGCAGATACATTAATGCATATGGCTGCTTTATTATCAGCAACTGCTGAGAAGAATCCAATGTTCGCTTGGGATTTAAATATGGGTGGATTAATGAATGCTCTAGAAGCAGCACGAACATATGACTTACATTTCTTCACACCAAGTTCTATTGGTGCATTTGGTGATTCAACACCTAAAGTTAATACACCACAAGTAACCATTCAACAACCTACAACTATGTATGGTGTTAATAAAGTTGCTGGTGAATTGTTATGCCAATATTACTTCACAAAATTTGGCGTAGATACACGTAGCGTGAGATTCCCTGGCTTAATTTCACATGTTAAAGAACCAGGTGGCGGTACTACAGACTATGCTGTTGAAATTTATTTCAAAGCAGTGAGAGAAAATCATTACACAAGCTATATTGATAAAGGTACATTCATGGATATGATGTATATGGATGATGCAATCGATGCTATTATTCAGTTAATGGAAGCGGATGGAGCAAAATTAGAAACTAGAAATGGCTATAACTTAAGTGCGATGAGTATTGATCCAGAAATGGTTAAAGAAGCCATTCAACGATATTATCCAGATTTCACATTAGACTACGATGTAGATTCTGTCAGAGAGAATATCGCTAAGAGTTGGCCTGATAGCATTGATACGAGTTGTTCACGTGGTGAATGGGGATTCGATCCTAAATATGATTTAGAAAGCATGACTAAATTAATGTTAGAAGCTATTGAAAAGAAAGAAAAAGCTACAAAATAACCCGTTCAATATATATAACGATATAAATACTAATTTTACTCCTTCTAATTATTTTTACATTAGAAGGAGTGTTTTTTATGCTTAATCAGTAAGATAACTTGTAAGATGTAGATGATAGTGTTTAACTTAAGATATATTGTATACATAAGTATTTATTTTGAATTTTCGGAAAACTTATTGAATAGTATTATTTCGATTGCTATAATCTAGTATACATATTTATATTGGTAGCAATATTAGGAGGCCGTTATCATGACAGAACAAGTCAATTTTGAAAAAAGAGAAACATTAAAAGAAAAACCAGATAGTTCTAACTTAGGATTTGGTCAATACTTTACAGATTATATGTTGAGTTATGATTATGATGCTGATAAAGGTTGGCATGATTTAAAAATAGTACCATACGCACCTTTTGAAATTTCACCAGCAGCTCAAGGTTTACATTATGGGCAAGCTGTTTTCGAAGGATTAAAAGCATATAAATATAATGGTGAAGTAGTTTTATTCCGTCCAGACCAAAACTTTAAACGTATTAACAATTCTTTAGCTCGTTTAGAAATGCCTGAAGTAGATGAAGATGTATTATTGGAAGGTTTAAAACAATTAGTGGATGTAGAACGTGATTGGATTCCTGAAGGAGAAGGTCAATCATTATACATTCGTCCATTTGTATTTGCGACAGAAGGTATCTTAGGAGTAAGAGCGTCACAAGCATATAAATTATTAATTATTTTATCACCTTCAGGCGCTTATTATGGTGGAGATACATTAAAATCAACTAAAATTTACGTTGAAGATGAATATGTTCGTGCAGTAAGAGGCGGAGTTGGTTTTGCTAAAGTAGCAGGTAACTATGCAGCAAGTCTATTAGCACAAACGAACGCTAATAAATTAGGTTATGACCAAGTGCTTTGGTTAGATGGTGTTGAACAAAAATATGTAGAAGAAGTAGGAAGTATGAATATCTTCTTCGTTGAAAATGGTAAAGTTGTTACACCAGCATTAAATGGTAGTATTTTACCAGGTATTACACGTAAATCAATTATTGAATTAGCTCAAGATTTAGGATATGAAGTAGAAGAACGTCGTGTATCAATTGATGAGTTATTTGAATCATACGATAAAGGTGAATTAACTGAAGTATTCGGTACAGGTACAGCAGCAGTTATCTCACCAGTTGGTACTTTACGTTATGAAGACCGTGAAATCGTGATTAACAATAATGAACCAGGTGAAGTTACTCAAAAACTATATAATGAATATACTGGTATTCAAAACGGAACACTTGAAGATCGCCATGGTTGGAGATTTGTAGTTCCAAGATATTAAAATATATAGAGTATGAGCTAGAAGCCTTATAATTTAAAGGTTTCTAGCTTTTTTACATGTGAGAAAGTAATATAAATTTTTATATTCTTCAAATTCATATGAAGTAGAAAAAAGTATATATACGCATGTGTTGTATATAAGTGACTTTTCTATTTTTTTAAGTAAGGTTGTACTACAATGGTATATGTTGAAAGAAAATATAAACATGGAGTGTAGAGATATCAATGGAATGGATACTATTCGATAAAGATGGCACGTTAATAGAATTTGATAAAAGTTGGGAAAAAATTGGTATACGTCTTGTCGATAAATTACTAGATACATTTCCTGTACATGATAAAGAAGTTGCACATCGACAACTTGGTATAATGGATGACAAAATTGTACCTGATTCAGTTATGGGTTCGGGTTCATTAGGCGAAATGATAAAATCATTTGATAATATTACTGGACAAGATACTTCTGAATGGGCAAGAAATACAAGTCAAGAATTAGTAGATTCAAGAGAACCAGAAAATAATTGGATTGAAGGCGTGTATGACACAATTGTAGAATTACGAGAAAAAGGTTATAAAATAGGAATCGTTACAAGTGATACAAATAAAGGAGCAACTCAATTTTTAGAAGCAACACAATCCACTAGTTTATTTGATTTAGTTATTTCTACAGAAACACATGCTGAAGAAAAGCCTAATCCTAAAGTATTGGACCCATTATTTGACGCTTATAATGTTAAACCTGAACAAGTTGCTATCGTCGGCGATACAGCAAATGATATGAAGACTGCGATAAATGCCCACCTAGGATTAAGTATTGGTGTTTTAACAGGTATTGCTAAAGAAGAAGAACTCCATGAGGCAGATGTTATAGTAGAAAGTGCTAAAGAAGTTAAAAATGTCATTGATCAAATTTCACAAAAATAATTAAAAAGCGCCAATATAGACGTCTTTATCAAAAAGATATCTATATTGGCGTTAAATTTTATATTCCTTTTTTTATCTAGGGTCAGTTTCTCTATATATTTTAATAACATGAGCAATTTTTTCAATAATAGGGTTTAATGAATCTGGGTCATTATGCACATCATAGTCGTTAATGTTAACGCGGACAACAGGACAAGCGTTAAAACTATTGATCCAATTATCATAACGTTTAAATAGTTTTTGCCAGTATTCAGGGTCAGTATTAATTTCAATATCACGACCACGTTCTTTAATTCTCTCTATGACTTCATCATAGTTACATTCCAAATAAATAAGCACATCAGGCTTTGGAAAATAAGGTGTCATAACCATAGCGTTAAATAGTTCAGAGTATGTTTGAAAATCAGCTTCACTCATTGTACCTTGTTCTTCATGCATTTTCGCAAATATATCAACATCTTCATATATTGAACGATCTTGTACAAAACCGCCTCCATATTCAAACATTCGTTTTTGTTCTTTAAAACGTTCTGCTAAAAAATAAATTTGTAGATGAAAACTCCAGCGCTCAAAGTCATTATAGAATTTATCCAAGTAAGGATTGTGTTCTACGTTCTCAAATGAAGTTTTAAAATTTAATTTATCTGCCAAAGCTTGAGTGAGTGTTGATTTACCTACTCCAACTGTACCTGCAATTGTAATAATAGCATTTTGTGGTATGTTAAACGAATTCATTTTATATATCTCCAATCATTGATTTTACTTGTTTTAAAATACCTTGGTAATCATCTTCATTATTAACAAAGTCTAGTTTAGTCGTATCAATGAATAATGTATTTACGTTTGTATTTTGTAAAGACTCATAAAAATTATGATAGTCATGTTTCAAAGCTAATAAGTAATCATCTTCAATTTGGTGCTCAAAACTACGATTACGTTTAGCTATTCTCGCCTTAAGCGTTTCTAATTCTGCATCTAAAAATATAACAGTATCAGGCATCGACAAATCTTCGGTGAGTATGTCATATATACGTGTGAATTTATTAAATTCTTCAGGTTGTAGTGTATTTTTCGCAAAAATTTTATTTTTATAAATATGTGCGTCACTAACAATGCCTTTATGTTTAAAGTTAATATCTTGAAATTGTTTATATCTATTACATAAAAAGAACATTTCAGTTTGGAAACTCCATTTTGAAATATCTTCATAAAAATCTGATAAAAAAGGATTTTCATCAACAATTTCTTTTTCTTCATAAAAATCTAATGATTGACTTAATTTGTGTGCAAGGGAAGATTTACCAACACCTATTGGACCTTCAATTGCGATAAATGGTTTATTCATATTCACTTCTCCAAATGTTAAGATAGACAGTGAGTATTGTAACACAAGTGAGGTGTCTGGACACGAATGGAAACTGATGAATATTATATGAAAATTGCCATAGAAGAAGCCCAAAAAGCTGAACAGTTAGGCGAAGTGCCTATTGGTGCAGTTATAGTTAAAAATCATCAAATTATAGCTCGTGCACATAATCTAAGAGAAACTATGCAACAACCCACTGCACACGCTGAACATTTAGCCATTGAGCGTGCCGCTGATGTTTTAGGAAGTTGGCGTCTTGAAGATTGTACTTTATTTGTAACACTTGAACCATGTGTTATGTGTGCGGGCACTATAGTAATGAGTCGCATTCCTTCTATTAAATATGGTGCTGCAGATCCTAAAGGTGGTTGTTCGGGTAGTTTAATGAATTTATTGAATCAACCGAATTTTAATCACAGAGCACAAGTAGAAAGCGGATTGTTAGAAGCAGAGTGTGGTAATCTACTGAGAAAATTTTTTAAAAATTTAAGAGAAAAGAAAAAATCAGACAAACGGGCTATTCAATAGATACAAAAGAATTTGTTAAAATAGAATAGTAAAGCAAGTGTTTGATTGTAAATAAATTATCTAGATAATAAATAATAGAATGGAACGAGGTTAACGAATGATTAAGTTAATAGCAACAGATATGGATGGTACGTTATTAAATGCATCACATGAAATTTCTCCAGAGAATCAACAAGCAATTCGATATGCTCAAGAACAAGGTATTACTGTAGTCATCGCAACTGGTAGAGATTTTTATGAAGCAAATACACCAGTAGCTGATACAGACTTGAAAGTGCCGTATATTTGTTTGAACGGGGCGGAAGTTCGCGATGAAACATTTAATATTATGAGTACCTCTCATCTCAATCATGAATTAGTTAATAAAGTGACTTCAAAATTAAAAGATGAAGGTATATACTACCAAATTTACACTAATAGAGGTATTTATACTGAAAATCCTCAAAAAGACTTAGATATATATATAGATATTGCTGAACGTGCTGGTCAACAAGCAGATGTTGAAAAGATAAAAGCAGGAATTCAAAAACGTATTGATAATGGAACTTTAAAAGTCGTCGAAAGTTATGATGATATAGAGGATATTCCAGGTGAATTAATCATGAAAGTATTAGCTTTTAATCCAGATTTAGAAAAGATGGACCGTATTGGACAAGAACTTGCGGCATCACCAAACCTTGCTATTTCTTCTTCTTCAAGAGGAAATTTAGAAATTACTCATTCAGATGCACAAAAAGGCATTGCATTAGAAACAATTGCTGAACGATTAGGAGTCAAAATGGAAAACGTAATGGCAATTGGCGATAACTTAAACGACGTTTCTATGTTAGAACGTGTGGGATATCCTGTTGCTATGGACAATGCAGCACCAGAAGTAAAAGCTATCGCAAAGTATACAACTGACACTAACGAAAATAGTGGTGTAGGAAAAGCAATTATGAAACTGATTAATGACAATCAATAATTTAGCTAAAAAGGAGTTAACAAGAGAATGAAAGGAATAGCAATAATAGGAAGTGCACAATTGGGGTCTCATACAAGTGCCTTAGCCCAATATTTACAAGGACAATTTGAAGAACATGATGTCGAATTGGAAATTTTTGATTTAGCTAAAAATCCAATCCATCAATTGGACTTTGCAGGTACAACACAAGCAACTGATGAAATTAAACAAAATGTAGATATGTTACAAAGCAAAGCTATGGAATCAGATTTCTTTATACTAGGAACACCTAATTATCATGGCTCATTTTCAGGTATTTTAAAAAATGCATTAGATCATTTAAACATGGATTATTTTAAAATGAAACCTGTTGGTCTAATTGGTAATAGTGGAGGTATAGTAAGCTCGGAGCCACTTTCACAATTACGGATTATCGTTAGAAGCTTATTAGGAATAGCAGTTCCAACACAAATTGCTACACACGACAGTGATTATGCTAAATTGGATGATGGTACCTTATACTTAGAAGATGATGAATTTCAATTACGTGCAAGATTATTTGTCGACCAAATTGTTTCATTTGCTAATAATAGCCCATATGATCATTTGAAATAAACAATTATATAAATTACTAACTTAACTCAAACAAATATTTGATAAGGGTTTAAATTATTCAGAACTCTATCATTATTGTTTGAGTTTTATTATGTTTAAAAAGTAATTTGTTTTTAAATTCTATACATTTTTAGAATTAAGTTATTTAATTTTATGGCATTTTTATGATTGATATTCTTTTAAAAAGATTATACAATAATGTTGTTAAATCATTGGAAGTCATTTCTTGGCTTGCAATATCTAATGAAACGCTACAATTAAATATTAAAAGTACAATTGTAATTAAGCATATAGTATACATATAACGATAATCCTTTTAATTGTTAAATTTTGTGTCCAATTTTTTAGAGAGAAACGATTGAACTTGTAATCACTAACTCTAACTAGACATTGAACAATTGAGAGGATAATTTTTTTGTAATTATTTTGTAAATTAAGTTTACTAAAATTTGAAGTTTTTTAAATTTTAGTAAATAAAAATAAGAACAATTAAACATAACGAATATATTTGTTTATATACAAAAATAAATAAGCGTTGCAAAACAATATTGTTTATATTATATTTGAGATGACAACGATATGTATAAATATATGGTTGTTACATATAATTTTTAAAAGTAGCTAGGAGGAAAATATGAAAAAAAGACTAGATTTTTTACCTAACAAATTGAACAAATATTCTATCAGAAAATTCACAGTAGGAACCGCATCAATATTAGTAGGAGCTACATTAGTATTTGGTGTTGGAAACCAAGAAGCTAAAGCAGCTGAAAATACTACTGAAGAGTCGTCAGCACAAACAAGTGAAGATACGTCCTCACAAGATGATGCTGTGAAACAAAAAGATGTTGTTCAAACAAACGAACAAACTACAAATAACAATGATCGTCCTGAACAAACAGATCTAACTAAAGAAAATAACGTAACAGAAGAACAATCTACACAAGAAGATTCAAAAGCAAATTCTTCTGAAGAACAAGTAACAAAAGAAGATGCTGCTAAAGAATCTACAACACAAGCAAACACTAAAGAAGAATCAACAACAGAAAGACCAAAAGTAGAAACAACTAAAGAGGAATCAACGACAGAAGACACAAAAGCAGATGCTATTAAAGAAGAACCAACAAAAGAGGCACCAAAAGCAGAAACAACTAAAGAAGAATCAACAACAGAAGACACACAATCAAACACTACTACAGAACAAACCCCAGAATCAAATCAAACTGATTCAAAAGAAACTACTTCAGCAGAAACATCTCAAACAAAAACTCAATCTCAAAATTCACAAAAAACAAATAATTCACAAGACGTTGACACTGTAGTTAACGATGTTCAAAATGCTACAACAACACAAGATAAACAAGATGCTTTAACTAATTATATTGCTGATGCAAATAACACAAGTAAAGCAGATGCTAAAGCACAAGTTGAAAACTTAGATTTAGACTTTAATAATATTGATAAAAATACATTATTAAATGCATTAGCTAAAGATTATTCAAATAAGAAAGAATCAGAAACAACTTATGCTACTGAACGCTCTATAACTTCTACACCAAAAACTGTAAGTCGTTTAGCTGTAAGAAAATTAGCTGCTGCAAAACAAGGTACGAATGTAAATAATAAAGTACATTTTTCTAATATTGATATAGCTATTGATAAAGGTCATACAAATACTCAAACAGGCAATAAAGAATTTTGGGCAACATCAAGTGATGTATTAAAAGTAAAAGCTGATTACACAATAGATGATGATGTACATGAAGGCGATCAAATGACCTTTAAATACGGTCAATATATCCGTCCAGGTTCAGTGACTTTACCTACTACAGAACAAAATTTATATGATGAAAATGGAAGATTAGTTGCTAAGGGAGTTTATGATAGCGCGTCTAATTCGACAACGTATACGTTTACTAACTATGTAGATCAATATAATAATATTAAAGGTAGTTTTGAAAAAGTTGCTTTTGCCAAAAAAGAAAGTGCAACTACAGATAAAACATCTTATCCTATGCAAGTGACATTAGGAAGTGACTCATATTCAAAAAATGTAATTGTAGACTATGGTAATAAAAATGTTCCGATTATTTCTAGTACTAATTATATAGAAAATGATACATTAGCACGTCATATGACTGCATATATTAACCAACCTAAAAGTACATTTACTACTGAGAAATTCACAACTAATTTAACTGGATTTAAGTTTGATCCTAGTAAAAATAATTTCAAAATTTATGAAGTAACTAATCAAAATCAGTTTGTTGATAGTTTTGCACCTAATACTGCAAACCTTAAAGATGTAACTAGTAATTTTAAAATAAATTATAGTAATAATAATCAAACTGCGACGATTGACTTATTAAATGGAGCTAAAAGTAGTAATAAGCAATATATTATTCAACAAGTAGCTTACCCTCAAGATAGTTCTACAGACACTAATGGTAAAATTGATTATAAATTAGAAACAAATGAAAAATCTTATGGATGGTCAAATTCATATGCTGCTGTAGCAGGTTCTTCTACTGCAACTGGAGATGCCAAAAAATATTCACTAGGCGACTATGTATGGGAAGATACAAATAAAGATGGTAAACAAGATGATACAGAAAAAGGTATTGAAGGTGTATATGTAATTCTTAAAGATAGTAAAGGTCAGGAAATTGACCGTACTACTACAGATGCTTCTGGTAAATATCAATTTGATAACTTACAAAATGACACATATACAGTTGAGTTTACAACTCCAGATGGTTATACACCAACAACTGCAAACGCTGGTAACGATGATACCGTGGATTCAGATGGATTAACTGTTACAGGCGTTATTAAAGATGCTAATAACTGGACATTAGATAGTGGTTTCTATAAAACACCTAAATATAGTTTAGGTGATTATGTATGGAAAGATACAAATAAAGATGGCAAACAAGATGATACAGAAAAAGGTATTCCAGGCGTAACTGTAACATTAAAAGATAAAGACGGTAATGTACTTAAAACAACAACTACAGATGAAAATGGTAAATATCGTTTTGATGATTTAGATAGTGGAGATTATATTGTTCATTTTGATAAACCTGAAGGACTTACTCAAACAACTACTAATTCTGGTGAAGACGATAAAGACGCTGATGGTGAAGATGTCCATGTAACTATTACTGATCATGATGATATGACTATAGATAATGGTTACTATGATGACGACTCAGATTCAGACGCAGATAGCGATGCGGA
>NZ_KV791844.1:56949-57903 GCF_001808005.1 Staphylococcus sp. HMSC13A10
AGCGATGCGGACTCAGACTCAGATGCAGATAGTGATGCGGATTCAGATTCCGACGCAGATAGCGATGCGGACTCAGACTCAGATGCGGATAGCGATGCAGACTCAGACTCCGATGCAGACAGTGATGCGGACTCCGACTCAGATGCGGACAGCGATGCAGACTCAGACTCCGACGCGGATAGCGATGCAGACTCAGACTCCGATGCAGATAGCGATGCAGACTCAGACTCCGACGCGGATAGCGATGCAGACTCAGACTCAGATGCAGATAGCGATGCGGACTCAGATGCCGACGCAGACAGCGATGCGGACTCCGACTCAGATGCGGATAGCGATGCAGACTCAGACTCCGATGCAGACTCAGATTCCGATTCCGATTCCGATGCAGATGCCGATTCAGATGCAGACAGCGATGCGGACTCAGACTCAGATGCAGATAGCGACGCAGATGCCGATTCAGATGCAGACAGTGATGCGGACTCAGATTCAGACGCAGACAGTGACGCAGATAGCGATGCAGACTCAGATTCTGATGCAGATAGCGACGCGGATTCCGATTCAGATGCAGATAGCGATGCGGACTCAGATTCCGACGCAGATAGTGACGCAGACTCCGATTCTGATGCAGACAGTGATGCTGATGCAGACTCCGATGCAGATAGCGACGCAGATTCAGATTCCGATGCGGATAGCGACGCGGACTCAGACTCAGACGCAGATAGCGACTCAGATTCCGACGCAGACAGTGATGCGGACTCAGACTCCGACAGCGATTCTGATTCCGACAGTGATTCTGATTCCGACAGTGACTCCGATTCAGATAGCGATTCCGACGCAGATACTGACAAAGATTATTCAGATGATAAAGCATTACCAGAAACTGGTGATCAATCAAATTCAAATAATGCGACGTTATTCGGATCTTTATTTGCTGGCTTAGGCTCATTATTCTTA
>NZ_KV791844.1:57923-59197 GCF_001808005.1 Staphylococcus sp. HMSC13A10
ATTTGCTGGCTTAGGCTCATTATTCTTATTCGCTAGACGCCGTAAAAAAGAAGATAAATAAGAAACACATTTAAAAAGTGCTACTAGTTACCATAGGTAGGTAATTAGTAGCATTTTCTATATTCACTATCATTAAGATGAGTGATAAAAATAATTGCGATACAACTTATTTTATATTTAAAATGAATATGTTTTTTGAATTTTTAATGAAATACAAAAATGTTTTAATAAAGTGTAAAAATATTAAGTTTAACTTAATATTTAACGTTGACTAACATTTAAAAAGGTTATATAATTTTAAATGCAAACGATTGAGGTTAATTGGTAAAAGAAATTATGTGAAGTGTTTTGTCAATTGATTAAAGAGTATAAAATAATTAAATATCTCAAATAACAACTATATAAATCTAGATAATCCTTTTGAATGTTATATTTAGAACAGATAAATATAAGGCAGATCGGTTACCCATATATTTATGTCATTTCTAAATAAAAGTAACATTTAAGATAAAGAGGATTATTTTTTTATACTTTTTAAATATTTACTTTTATGTAAAAACAATAAATGGTATGGAATTTTCTGTTTTAAAAGAGAAAGTTTATCCGTACATTATTTAATTCAATTATTTATTATAGTATTTTTGGATATTAAATGTTGTAAAATTTGATTGTTTATATTATTATTTAAAGCGACAGCTACTAATTTTTAAGTGGTTGTTACATACAGTTATTAAGAAGTAACTAGGAGGAAATATATGAAAAAAAGAATGGATTTTTTACCTAACAAATTGAACAAATATTCTATCAGAAGATTTACAGTAGGGACTGCATCAATATTAGTAGGGGCTACTCTATTATTTGGTGTTGGAAATCAAGAAGCTAAAGCAGCCGAAAATAATACTGAAGAGTCGTCAACACAAGCTAGTGAAGATACGTCCTCACAAGATGATGCTGTTAAACAAAAAGGCAATGTTCAAACAAGTGAACAAACTAAAAATAATAGTGATATTCCTGAACAAACTGATGTAACAAACGACAATAATGCAACAGAAGAACAAACGACACAAGAAGATTCGAAAACAAATAATACTGAAGAGTCATCAACACAAGAAGACTCAAAAGTAGATACAACTAAAGAAGAAACAACAAAAGAGGTACCAAAAGCAGAAACAACTGAAGCACAAACAACACAAGAAGACTCAAAAATAGATGCTACTAAAGAAGAAACAACAAAAGAGTCATCAAAAGCAGAAACAACTGAAGCACAAACAACA
>NZ_KV791844.1:59217-61146 GCF_001808005.1 Staphylococcus sp. HMSC13A10
TGAAGCACAAACAACACAAGAAGACTCAAAAGCAAACACTACTAAAGAAGAAACAACAAAAGAAGCGCCAAAAGCTGAGACTACTACAGAACAAACTCCTGAATCAAACCAAGCTGATTCAAAAGAAACTACTTCAGAAGAAGCACCTCAATCAGAAACTCAATCTCAAAATTCACAAAAATCAAATGAAACAAAAGATGTTGATACAGTAGTTAATAATGTTCAAAATGCTACAACAACACAAGATAAACAAGATGCATTAACTAATTATATTGCTAACACTAACAACACTTCAAAAGCAGATGCTAAAGCACAAGTTGAAGACTTAGATGTAGACTATAATAATCTTGATGAAAATACATTATTAAGTGCATTAGCTAAAGATTATTCAAATAAAAAAGAAGCTACAACAGCTTATGCAACTGCTCGTGCCTCTGAATCTACTGCTAAACCAGTGAAGAAATTTGCTGTAAGAAAATTAGCTGCAGAACAAGGTACAAATGTTAATAATTTGATTACAGTGAATAATCAAACATTGAGTGAAGGTTTATACGAAGATGGTACTATTCAAGCCCACGATGGTGAAAATATAACGTATACAACTGATTTTTCAATTGATAATGCTGTTAAATCTGGCGATACTATGACTGTTCAATATGATATACATACAGTCCCATCTGATTTGACTGAAAGTGCTGATTCAGTAGATATCGTAGATCCATCTGGTGAAGTGATTGCTACTGGTACTTTTGATGAAAACACTAAAACATCAACATATACATTTACTGATTATGTTGATAAATATGAAAATATTAATGCTAGATTAATATTAAATTCATATATTGATAAGCAACAAGTCCCAAATGAAGAAACTATAAGTTTAAATTATTCAACAGCGAATACTCCAATAACAAAATTGGTTAATATAGATTATCAAGATCCTATTGTTCAAGATGCATCTAACATTGAATCTATTTTTACTAATTTAGATCAAGCAAATGATACAGTTGAACAAACGATTTATGTTAATCCATTAAGTTTAAACGCTAATAATACTAATGTTATAATTAAAAGTGGTGGCGTATATGATGATGGAGGATTTTATACAGGAGAGGGTAGTACTATTATAGACGATAGTACTGAAATTGAAATCTATAAAGTTTCACCTAATCAATCATTACCAGAAAGTAATAGAATTTATGATTACAACCAATATGAAGATGTAACAGATCAATTTACTATTGATAAAAATTATGCGCCCAATATGGCTAATATAGATTTTGGAAATATAAATTCACCATATATTATTAAAGTTAAAAGTAAATATACACCAGGAGCTGATGATAGTTTAGCTATACAACAAGGCGTAAGAATGGAAACTACTAATTTATATGGAAATGTTTCTTGGGCAGGATATACAAATGCTATTGTTGATAGTTATGATCAAGGCGGCGGCGATGGTACTATTACACCAGAAGAAACTTATAAAATTGGTGACTATGTATGGGAAGATGTTGATAAAGATGGCATACAAGGAACAGATGTTAATGAGAAACCAATTAGTAATGTTTTAGTGACACTAACTTATCCTGATGGCACATCAAAATCTGTAAGAACAGACGAAAATGGTCATTATGAATTTGATAATTTATATGATGGAGAAACATACACAGTTACATTTGAAACGCCTGAAGGATATACACCTACACAAGTTAATGTTGGTGACGGTGCTAAAGATTCAAATGGTGGTTCTGTAACAGTAACTATTGATGGTCATGATGATATGACTTTAGATAGCGGATTCTACAAAGAAGATAGCGATGCAGATGCAGATGCTGACGCAGACAGTGATGCAGACTCAGACTCAGATGCCGACAGTGATGCAGACTCAGATTCTGATGCAGATAGCGATGCGGACTCAGACTCAGA
>NZ_KV791845.1:0-37363 GCF_001808005.1 Staphylococcus sp. HMSC13A10
GTTCGGCATGGGAACAGGTGTGACCTCTTTGCTATTGTCACCAGACAAATTAACTTACTTTATTAATGATAAACGTTTGTTTGATTGATTTCAATAGTCAATTTTACACTTTATTAAAAAGAATTTTACATTCTCTTTACTTCCTCTGTGTTTTTGACGACTTTTATATATTACTTCATTTGTTTTATAAAGTCAATGGTTTGTTTCAAGTTTTTTAAAAAACTTAGAATTAAGTCCGTTCAACTTTTCCACTTGAATTATTCTATCACATCTCTACTCACTAAACTATAGGTATTATTACTTTCTATCAATAAATTTGTTACTTTTTCAAACTAAAGGTAACAAATTGTTTAATCATTATTTTTCATTTTTATAATAAAACAAAAGCACTAACCACCTGAGTGATTAGTGCTTATATAGAAATCATTTATTTTTGTCTCATATATGGGAATAATAATACATCTCTAATTGATGGAGAATCAGTTAATAGCATAACCAATCTATCAATTCCGATTCCTAAACCACCTGTTGGAGGCATACCATATTCTAATGCTTCAATATAGTCTTCATCCATTTCATGCGCTTCATCATTACCTTGTTCTTTTTCAACTAATTGAGCTTCAAATCTTTCTTTTTGATCGATAGGATCATTTAACTCAGTGAATGCATTGGCATGTTCTCTACCTACAATGAATAGCTCGAATCTGTCTGTAAATCTTGGATCTTCCGGATTCTTTTTAGCCAACGGTGAAATATCAATTGGATGACCGTATATAAACGTTGGTTGAATTAATGTTTCTTCTACTTTTTGTTCAAAGAATTCATTTAATATGTGACCATACTTCATGTTTTCAGTAATTTCAATACCATGTTCTTTAGCTAGTGCTTTAGCTTCTTCATCTGATTTAACTTCATAAAAGTTTACGCCAGTAGCTTCTTTAACTGCATCAACAATGTGCAATCTTGTCCAAGAAGACTCTAAGTCGATTTCAGTACCATTATATTGAACTTTAGCTGAACCAAGCACTTCTTGTGCAATGTGTCTAACCATTGATTCTGTTAGGTCCATAATGTCATGATAATCTGCATATGCCTCATATAATTCAATCATTGTGAATTCTGGATTATGTCGTGTAGATACACCTTCGTTACGGAATACACGTCCGATTTCGTATACTTTTTCTAGTCCACCTACAATTAATCGTTTTAAATGTAGTTCGATAGCAATACGCATATATAAAGTAGCATCTAATGCATTGTGATGAGTAACAAATGGTCTAGCAGCAGCACCACCAGCAATTTGGTGCATCATAGGCGTTTCTACTTCTAAGAAACCTTGTTTGTTTAAGTAATTACGCATTTCTTGAATAATCTTACTACGATTAATAAATGTACGCGTACTATCTTGGTTAGTGATTAAATCTAAGTAACGTTGACGGTAACGTTGCTCAATATCTTGCAATCCATGGAATTTATCAGGTAATGGTCTTAAAGCTTTAGTTAATAAAGTAAATGATTTAGCTTTTACTGATAATTCACCAGTATTAGTTTTGAACATTACACCTTCAACACCAACAATGTCTCCTAAGTCAGCGTTTTTCCATAAATCAAATTGTTCATCTCCAACTTGATCTTTTCTTACATAGATTTGGATTTGCCCTGATAAATCTTGAACATGTGCAAATCCCGCTTTACCTTTACCACGTTTAGTCATAATGCGTCCAGCTATAGCTACATGGCTTTGTTCTTCTTTTTCATGTAATTCTTCTTTTGAGAATTCGTCCCAATCTGTTTTTAGCTCAGATGCTGATGCAGAACGATCATATCTTTGACCAAATGGATCAATTCCTAAATCTCTTAATTCTTGTAATTTTTGTCGACGGACCTGCATTTGGTCATTCATTTCTTCTGACATAACTTTCTCTCCTTTAGGCTTCTTGTTTTCAGTTAATTATTTTATACGTTCTAGTTGGAAATATTATAAATTAGCAACCATTTGTTGTTCTATTGATACTTGATACAATGTTTTTAATTCCAAAAATTATTTTAGCACTTTTAAGATGCTAAAAGCATATTTCCCTTTTCTATAACATAACGTCAATATAGTTACCTTTCAATTCTACTAAACCATAAAGATGTTATAAAGGAATTTTTACTTTATCCTAACGCATGAGTTTAAATCCATTATAAAATAAATGCTTTTTCAATTTATTCTTTGTACTTTTTAACTGTATTATCCTCAGTGACTATTGACCCAATCGTTTTATTAAAGCGAGGTTCAATTTGTTTAGAGGCAATGTCGTTCAATGGAATCAATACAAAAGCACGCTCAACCATTCTAGGATGAGGTACTACCAAATCATTCTCTTCTATAATGTTATTTCCATATAATAATATATCTATATCTAATGTACGAGGTCCCCATCTAATTTTTCTAACACGATGAAGTTCTTGTTCTGTATCTAAACAACATGTTAACAATTGTCTTGCTGTTAATGTTGTTTCAATTTCTATACATAAATTTAAAAATTTAGGCTGATCGGTATACCCTACTGGATCTGTTTCATATATAGGGGATATATCTGTAACATCAATATTTTCGTATTGATTTAAGATTTGAATAGCTTGCTTTAATTGTTGCTCTCTGTCGCCTATATTACTTCCCAAACCTAAATATGCTTTAATCATTTAATGACTCTCCCTCACTATTTCAATACCTACTCCATCGTAGTGACCAGGTATAGGTGGGTTCTCTTTAGTGATTCTAACTTTTGTTTCCATTACACGATTATAGTGTGAATTTATACGTTTTGCAATACGTTCAGCTAGATGCTCGAGTAAATTCGAAGGCTCACCCTCAACAATAGATTTTACATCTTCAAACACTTCTCCATAATGGACTGTATCCTTTACATCATCTGACTTACCAGCGTCTTTCAAATCAACTTTTAAAGTGAGATCTACAACAAATATTTGTCCTATTTCATTTTCAGCTGACAATGCCCCATGATATCCGTAAAAACGCATTCCATTAAGAAATATGATGTCTTTCATTTTCATTCTCCTTTAAAAAGTCCATACCTTGTGCAATTCGAGCGTTGAGTTCGACATGGTGAACTCTGACAGCTTTAACGCCCTTCATTATACCATAGGCAGTTGTTGATGCTGTAGCTTCATCCCTCTCTAAAGGTTTGGTATCTTTACCTATCATTTCCTTAATAAACCTTTTACGACTAGTCGCAAGTAATACCGGATATTCTGTAGCTACTAATTCATCAAGTCGAGCCATCACTTCATTTTCTTCTTCACGTGTTTTCGCAAAACCTATACCTGGATCAAGCCAAATTTTTTCTTGAGGAATACCAGCCATCTCAGCTTTATTAGCTTGCGATAATAAAGTTACTAACATTTCATCGACAACTGGTTTATCTCTTTGTCCATCACCATTATGCATAAGTACGATTTCTGCATTGTAATTAGCGACAACTTCAAATATTTTAGGATCAAACAATCCAGCCCATTGATCATTAATCATTGTAGCGCCTAATTTTAAACAAGCTTCAGCTACTTCACTTCTATATGTATCTATTGATATTTGTGTATCGAGTTCTATTAAAGACTTAACTACAGGTACAACTCTATCTAACTCTTCCTCAAGCGTAATTTCTTTATATCCTGGTCTTGTTGATACACCACCTACATCAATAATATCAACACCTTCATTTATCATTTCTTTCGCTCTTTCAACCGCATTTTCAACTGAATTGTATTTTCCACCATCTGAAAATGAGTCTGGCGTAACGTTAAGTATGCCCATAATTTTTGTTTTTGACATTTAATCACCTTTTCATTTCATTAATATAAACATCATTAGTCTCACTTATAATGATATCATTACTCACATAATAATTTCAGTGTCAAAATCAGAATGTTCGATAATTATATCGATTAATCTGTAAATAAAATGATTTCACTTACAATAAGACATAAAAAATAGCGGAGTTACACACCCCGCTAATACATCTATTATAATTAATCATCGAATGAGTATAAAGGTGTAGATAAGTAACGTTCACCATTACTTGGTAATACTGTTACTACTGTTTTACCTTTACCTAATTCTTTTGCTTTTTGAATGGCTGCATGAATAGCTGCACCTGAAGAAATACCTGATAAGATACCTTCTTCTTTAGCAACACGACGTGCCATTTCCATTGCTGTTTCATTTCCTACTTTAATAATACTGTCGTAAATATCAGTATTTAACGTATCTGGAACAAATCCTGCACCTAAACCTTGTAATTTATGTGGTCCTGGTTCTCCACCACTAAGTACTGGAGATGCTTCTGGTTCAATAGCCACAATTTCAATTTCAGGATATTGTTTTCTTAATACTTTACCTACACCTGAAAGTGTACCACCAGTTCCAACACCAGCTAAGAACGCATCAATTTTTTTACCTTCAAATTGTTCTACTAATTCTGGACCTGTTGTAAGTTCATGAATTTCAGGGTTTGCTTGGTTTTCGAATTGTTGTGGTTCAAAATAACCGTGTTCTTCTTTTAATTCTTTAGCTTTTTTAATAGCGCCTTTCATAGCTTCTGATCCTGGAGTTAATACTAATTCAGCACCATATGCTTTTAATAAGTTACGACGTTCTTGACTCATTGTTTCAGGCATAGTAAATACTGCTTTATAACCTTTTGCTGCACAGACAAATGCTAAACCAATACCTGTGTTACCACTTGTAGGTTCTACAATTGTATCACCAGGTATAATTTTTCCTTCTTTTTCAGCTTTTTCAATCATAGCTAATGCGATACGGTCTTTTACTGAACCGCCTGGATTTTGATATTCTAATTTAACATAAATATCTGCTGCATCTTCATCAACAACATTTCTCAACTTAACTACAGGTGTATTTCCAATTATTTGTGTTATATTTTCTACTGGTTTTTGTGCCATTAAAAACACTCCTTTTCAACGAAATTAATAAAGCTTAGTCTTTTTATCGGATATCTTTATTCTATCAGAATTTTCTCAAAATACAAATATATTTTATTTATACTGAAATTGAGTAATTGTTATACATTTTAAAATCTTCCCTAAACCAAATTAAAGTAAACGTTAACTCAAAATACTACCAATTTATTAATTAATTTAAGCCATAGATTCTAATAATTGATTTAATTCGGATTCACTATAATTGTATTTATTACCACAGAAGTGACAAACTGCTTCTGCACCATGATCTTCTTTAATCATATCGGATATTTCAGCTTCTCCTAATCCTTTGATTGCGTTCAAGAATTTTTCATGACTGCAATTACATTCGAATTGTACTGGAGAAGTTTCCAATATTTGAACGTTATCTTCTCCAAGTATTTCATTTAAAATACCTTCAGGTGTTAGGCCTTGTTCAATTAATTTAGATACAGGTGTCATTTGGTTAATAGCTTCTTCCAACTTATTAATAGTTTCTTCTTTAGCTCCCGGCATTACTTGTATAATAAATCCACCGGCTGCTTTAATTGTGTTATCAGGATTAACAAGTACACCTAATCCAACTGATGAAGGTGTTTGTTCACTTGTAGCATAATAATAAGTGAAGTCTTCTCCTAATTCACCTGATACAATTGGACTTGATCCAGAAAAGTAATCTTTCATACCTACATCTTTAACTACTTGAATTGAGCCTTCTGTCCCAACTGCTCTTCTTACATCTAATTTTCCTTGTTCATTTAAAGGAAAATGCGTTTGTGGATGGTCTACGTAAGCGCGTACGTTACCTTTTGCATCCGCATCCGCAATAATTTTCCCTATTGGACCGCGACCATCAACTGTTACTGTTAATTTTTGAGTTCCTTTTAACATTGCGCCCATCATTACCGTAGCAGTCATTGTTCTTCCAATTGCTGCTGAGGCTGTTGGCCATGTATAGTGTCTTGTTTGTGCTTCTTGAACTGATTCAGTTGTTAATGAAGCATATGCTCTTATTTCTCCATCAAATGCTAGGGCTTTAACTATATAATCATGTGTCATTATTTATTTCTCCTTTTAATGAGGTTCTCTATTATTTATCATTTTATATTTTGAATATCATTTTCGAATAACTATTATACATCTGTTGCTTATTTTCATGAAATTATTTGTTTCACATTATATTTACTTTGCTTTTTAAAAGAAGAATCGAGTTTCGCTATAGTCTAAGCTAACTTTCTTCTCTCACTATTACTAATATAAAAAACATCCCCTTACTATTACAGTAAGGGGATTGAACTAAGAACTAATTATTCTCTATGATTTGGATCATTAGGATTATATGGTTTATCAATGTTTGGTGATTGTTCATGTCCTGTTGATTCAGTATCTGATTCATCATTATCATGATCACTTTCACCGTCATTATTATCTAAAGATTGTTCTTTTCGAACATCTTCGTATGATTTACCATATTTACCGTCTTTGAATTCTGAGTCAGTTTCTGTTACAACTTCTGCAGAATCATAATCAACTTCAGGTAATTTACCTTCATGGAATAATGATTGAATTTGTTCTGCAACCAATGTTTCCTCAGTAAGTAATGTCTTAGCAATAAGTTTTAATTGTTCTTGATGTTCTAATAAGATTTCTTTACAACGTTCATATTGTTCTTTAACAATACGTTGTACTTCTTTATCAATTTCATAAGCAATTTGACCTGAGTAATTTGGTTCACCTTGCATATCTTTACCTAAGAATACTTGGCCATTACCGCTACTAGAGAATTGTAAAGGTCCGAGTTTTTTACTCATACCATATTCAGTAACCATTGATCGAGCAATTTGTGTAGCTCTTTCAAAGTCGTTTGAAGCACCAGTAGAAACCTCACCGAAGTTAATATCTTCTGATACACGACCACCAAGTAAACCACAAATTTTATCTAATAGTTCCGGTTCTGTCATTAAGAATCGATCTTGTTTAGGTAACATCATCGCATAACCACCAGCTTGTCCACGTGGAACGATAGTCACTTTGTGAACAACTTCTGCTTCATCAAGTACCATACCAATAATAGTATGACCAGCTTCATGGTGAGCAACAATATTTCTTTCTTTATCAGAGATAACACGTGATTTCTTAGCTGGACCAGCGATGACACGGTCTGTCGCTTCTTCTATATCACGCATATCAATTTTGTTCTTGCCTTCACGTGCAGCAATTAATGATGCTTCGTTTAATAAGTTTTCTAAGTCAGCACCAGAGAAACCTGGTGTTCTTTGAGAAATAGCTTTTAAATCAACAGTTTCATCAAGTGGTTTGTTTTTAGCATGTACATGTAAAATAGCCTCACGACCCTTAACATCGGGACGACCAACTTGAATTTGTCTGTCAAAACGTCCAGGACGTAATAACGCTGGGTCTAAAATGTCAGGACGGTTTGTAGCAGCAATCATGATGATACCTTCATTTTCACCAAAGCCATCCATTTCAACTAATAATTGGTTAAGTGTTTGTTCACGTTCGTCGTGTCCACCACCAACACCTGCACCACGTTGACGACCTACAGCATCGATTTCATCGATAAAGATAATACATGGTGCATTTTTCTTAGCATTTTCAAATAAGTCACGTACACGACTTGCACCAACACCGACAAACATCTCAACGAAGTCTGAACCACTAATTGAGAAGAATGGTGCGCCGGCTTCACCAGCAACAGCACGTGCAAGTAATGTTTTACCAGTACCTGGAGGTCCAACAAGTAAAACACCTTTTGGTATTCTAGAACCCATTTGTTTAAATTTCTTGTTATCTTTTAAGAAGTCTACAATTTCTACAAGTTCTTGTTTCTCTTCATCTGCACCTGCAACATCTGAGAAACGAACACGGCGTTTACTGCTATCGTACATTTTAGCTTTGGATTTACCAAAGTTCATCATACGACCGCCGCCACCGCCACCTTGAGCTTGGCTAAGGAAGAAAATAAATAATAATGCAATGATTAAAACAGGAATCAATGTTGTTAGAATACTAACAAACACACTTTGTTCTTCTTCTTCTTTAACTGTAAATTTCAATCCATCTTGTTTCTGAGCTGTATCAGTAATTTTTTGTAAATCTTTTTCGTTGTTAAATAAAATTGTTGATGAATAATCTTCACCTTTTTTTGTTTTACCGCTTACCATGTATACGTTTTGTTCAGGTTGAATTTCTAATGATTTTAAATCGCCTTTATCCAATTTACTAACAAACTGCGTATATGTAAGTTGCTTTGGCATATTTCCATTACCATTTAGGAAAGAAAAAAGGCCAAATATTATAACGCCTATAATTGCGATAACTAGCACATTGCGAAACGCTTTCTGCATGTGTCATTTCCTCCTACTTCCAATAATAAAACTAACAAAAATTGTAACACAATACATCTTGACCAGGCTACTATTTCAACTTTAGTATTGGTTCTTCAATTTTAGTCAACTTCCACTATATAGATTTTTAATTTTTAGTTATATCATGATTTAAAAATAAGTAATGTCATGTTTAATTTAGACATCGTGATTTAAATTGAGTCTACACTAAAATGATGTTTAATCATAGTAATAAAACATCGCACCCAACTTTTTAACATCGAAATTAACTTGTTACTTTATGAATATACTTCCGGTTTTAAAGTACCGATGTAAGGTAAGTTTCTATAATGTTCACCGTAATCAAGTCCGTATCCAACTACAAACTCGTCAGGAATTTTTTTACCTACGTATTTTGCTTCAATATTAGCTTTTCTACGATTTGGTTTATCTAATAAAGTAACAATTTCTAATGAGTTTACTTTTCTTGATTGTAATAATTCAGTAATTGATTTCAATGTTGTACCAGTTTCTAAAATATCTTCAATAATTAAGACATCTTTGTTTTCAATAGAAGAACCTAAATCTTTGATGATTTGTACTTCACCAGTTGATTCAGTACCACCGTGATAACTTGATACATCCATAAAATCAATCGATAAATGTGTATCAATACGTTTGATTAAATCCGCCATAAACATGACTGATCCTTTTAAAATCCCAATACAAACAAGTGGTTTATCTTGATAATCTTTAGTCAACTGTTCTCCTAAGTTCTTACAAATGGTTTGAATTTCTTCTTCACTCATTACAATATTTTTTATATCCTTATGCATTTGCTATTCATCTCCAATATTTCTAATGTTTATATAATGTTTATAGTTTTTATTGATATATAACTGACCCACAGCGATAACATTTCCCTCTGCATTAATAACAATTGGTAAACGATTGCGTTCAATAGCCTCGATTTTACAATCAATCAATAACCGACTTACTTTTTTATGTTTATTTTCACTACCGTTTAATAAAAAACGGTCACCATTTTGACGTGTTCTTATAGTTAATGGTAATTGTTCTAACGGGAAATCTGATTGTATGATAATTTCATAATCTCCAAAGTGATATGTATGAGGTGTTTCGATGACTTTTATTGAACTTACATCGTTCATTTCTGTATTAGTCATTATTATAAATGTATCATATGAAATTTGAATTATCCATTTATCTGTAATATCAATCGTAAATTGTGATTTTTGACTTGCAAATTGGTCAAACCATGACTGATACATTTTATCAGATATTGAAGTTGCTAAGGAGATTTTTTCAAATATTTGGTCAAGTACATGCACCTTTACATTATCTGTTAATTGATTAAAGCTGGTTCTTGGAATAGTAATTTTAGTTCGATTCGCCTTTATAAGAGCTTGTTCATCAATAAATTGGCTCGCTAAATTGCGAAGTGTTTCTAATTCTTGATCATGCCAAGATTTTAACTTTAATAAGTGGTCGATACTTAATTGCTCGTTGTCTAAAATCGCAGGTAAAATACGATTACGTATATCATTTCTTACATATACGTTTTTGTGATTTGATGCATCTTCATAAAATGGAACATGAAATTCCGATTGATACTTCTTAATTTGATCTTTAGAAATATTTAATAACGGCCGACAAAGTTTATAATGTTGACGATTTGATTCATAAGCAATGCCCAGAGTACTACGAGTAAATCTCCCTGTAAACAACCTATAAAATATAGTCTCAATTTGATCATCTTGATGATGTGCTGTTAATAATACATCAGCCTTAAGTTTTTTCATCATAAAATCAAACCAGTCGTAGCGATATTGACGCGATTCGTTTTGAATACTATTTCCCGCTTCTACGATATTATTTAAATCAAGGTGTTTAATATAATAGTCAATATGGTGTTTTTCGCAAAACGTTTTAAAGAACGTTTCTTCCTCTGCTGATTCTTGTCGTAAGCCATGATTAACATGAATGCATGTTAATTTACGATATGTATGTTGATATTCATTTAATAAAAGATGTAATAGGCACATGCTATCTATTCCTGTTGATACAGCTAATACAATATGGTCATCTTTTGACCAACCTGTTGAATTCATTTCCATCAACTATTCACCTCCGCACAAGCTAATCAAATACCAAATCATCATTACAATAAAAATAGACTGCTCCTTCATCAAGAAACAGTCTTAGATTGTCTGTCCATTTACAGAAACTCACAATACAAAATTTATATTATTGTAACAGACTTAATTTATGAAATTAACGTTTTGAACCTTTACCGCCGCGTCTAGATTCAGTTTGACGTTTTATAGAAGTTAATTTATCTTCACTATCTTTTAAGAAGTTACTCAATTTCTTTTCAAAGTCTTCACCTTTTGGCGCTGGTTTACTTTGATTTGATTTATTATTATGATGTGGTTTACGTTGTGGGCGATCTTTAGCCTTTTTAATTGAAAGACTAATTTTGCCATCATCTGCAATTGAAAGTACTTTTACTTCTACTTCATCACCTAAAGATAAATGATCTTCCACATTTTCAACGTAGTTATCAGCCACTTCACTAATATGGACTAAGCCACTTTTCCCTTCAGGTAACTCAACGAATGCACCGAATTTTTTAATACCAGTGACTTTACCTTTAAGCTTGTTTCCTACTTCGATTGACATATTCTAAATAAATCCTCCCGATTTCATTCGATTTTAACTTTATTATATTCCTGTTGAAGCAATTTCACAATGCTATAATGAGATTTACTTTAATTAATTATCACTATCTGACGACTTAGACTTAGAGGATTTATTATCATTTGGCAACCTAAAAATAACTTCGCCTTTATTACTTAAATAATAATCATCTCGTGCCACTTTTTCTACGTAATCTTTATCATTTAAATTGTTTAGTTTCTCTTTTAAAGCAATCTCTTCATCTTGCTTTTTTTGATATTGTTCTTCTTTATGTTTTCGTTCTACAGCGTCTTTATCATTGCTGTGCTTTTGGACGACAAGCATAATGCATAATAAGATGATTATTGCTAACATGATTCCGCCAAATAAAGTGATTCTTCGGCGAACAACACGCATCTTTTTGCGTTGTCTTTGTTTCTTTTGGTTTTCTTTAGATGTATATTGATTACCAATATTTTCAACTTTATTATTCATTGCTTGTCACCTCTCTTTGTTTATTCAGATTCATTAATACGCTCTTCTTTAACTAATTCGTACATACCTTTAGCATTCTCTTTAGAAGCATGCTCATTTAATCCTGTAACATTAACAGTCACAAGTTTCTGTCCGAAGCGAATAACTAATACATCTCCAACTTTAACATCTGTTCCTGCTTTTGCTACATTGCCATTAATTGTAATACGTCCTTGATCACTAATTTCTTTAGCCAATGTACGACGTTTGATTAATCTAGATACTTTTAAAAATTTATCTAATCTCATTAATGATTCTCTCCTTGCTCTAAATATTGTTTAAGAGCCACTTCATCAAAATCTTTATTTTTTGTTTTATCATACAATGACATGAAATGGTCTGCAAATACTTTCTCAAATTTCACACGTGGTTGTTTGCCTTCCTTGGATTTAGCCGTCGCCCAAATTGATTTTAAATCATCAATTGATTCTGCTGATGCATCACTAAATATATGAGGATGTCGACGAATCATTTTAGCATTTAAGCTGGCAATCACTTCTTTAACATCAAAATAGCCTTCTTTTTTACCAATGCTTGTATGCAGTAACACTTGTAACAGTATATCTCCAAGTTCTTCTACCATGTGCCAATCATCTTCATTATCGATAGCTTCAAATAACTCAAACGTTTCTTCTAGTAAATAACGTTTAAGCGTTTGATGTGTTTGAACTTTGTCCCAAGGGCAACCTTTTTCATCATCAACTAATAAATCAATCGTCTGCTCTGCAAAATCAAAGTCATTATAAAGTGCCTCTGATCCTATAACTTGAGGGACAAAAACACTAGTTAAGTTATTAAACGCATCTTCAAAATGATCAAGTTCATATAATGCACATTGCGTCACTTGTGCTTCACCAGTACGTGCACCTGTCACAATTGCTACCTCATGTTCATCTGGATATCTTTCCATTAAAGTTAGCTTAATATCTGCTGCTACCATTTCACTATAAACTTGCGTAATAAGTGTATTTGTACGCACATTTAGTTGCACTTCTTTTAAAGATGTAGCATCAAGTAGTGTGAAACCATCATTAGGATCAACATTCACAGCTTCAAATACGTCATCGATGAAACTTTTACCACCTAGTACTTTTACATCTATATCGTTATTTTGTGCATGATACTCCATTAATTTCATAGTAGTCGTTTCTGCCACACGTGGATGCCCTGGAACTGCATAAACAATGTCTGATTGTTGTGCTTTATCAATCAATTGTTTAACAATTTCGTCATACACTTTTTCAAATTGGTCATTATTTTCATAAATATCATCGAAACCTTCAAATTCTATTTCATTTTTAAGGTCCTCAATAACTGGATGTTCAAGTGTACGTGCATATATCTTAGGTTGTTTTTGTATAAATCGATATATACCTAATGGCAAATCTTCTATACCATAGTTTCCTAAACCAATAATAGTAATAGTTTGTGTCATTAACGTCTTCCTCTCTTAAAATGATATAGCTTATCTCCTAAAGGTAAAAATTTAAGTTCTCTATAACTTAGTACATTAAAAATACCGACATATATCATAAACACACCTACGCCAATCAATGCACTAATCATTAAAGATATTAATCCAATTACACGACCATTAGATGGTAATACAAACATTATTATTTGGACTACAACTGACATTATAAACAGCCCGACCACTAATTTAATAATAAATTTACCCATTTGACTAAAATGATAGGATTTTAAGACTGCCCAATGTAATATAGCGCAAAAAATAATTAATGATAATACTGTACTTATACTTGCACCTAATATTTGTAATTGATGAATAAAAATAACATTCAATATAATCTTCATTAATAATCCGCTTATAAACCCAATTAAAATAGGCTTCGTATTATTAATTACTTGTAGTAAAGCTATATCCATCATGATTAATGATACACCAATTACTGTTAGCATATAAACACATAACGTGCTTGTTTGACTATCCGTCTTAAAAAACACTTGATTCATTAGCGGTAAAACATTAATTAGACCTACACCTGCTGCCGAACTAATTAAGACAGTTATTTTTAATGAGGCGTTAGCATATCGGTTCATTTGTATAGATTGCTTCTTTTGAATTGCATCAGTTAATAATGGAATTAAGACAAAACTAAATGTCGTTGTAACAATTAATCCCATTTGTATAAATGAAGCACCTCTATCATATACACCTTTTTGTTTAATCGCTTCTATAAACGTTAATCCTGTTGTTTTAAGCGTATGAATAACAGTAAAACTGTCTGCTACTTGCCATAAAATAACAATCAACTGACTTAATGCAAAAATAAGTATAGCAATGAGTAAGTTTTTCCAGCGGATTTTTTCTTTATCATTATTCAAATTTAATTTAAACGGTCGTTTAGCTAATAAATACAATGTCGAACCTAAAAATCCTATAGATGACGCAATAATTGCTAATGTTCCAGCTTGATATATAGACCAATGTTGTTTCACAAATAACAATATAGCTATCATGATTAAACATACTCGAATTAATTGTTCTATAACCTGGGAAATGGCGGGTATATTCATTTCTTGTTTTGATTGAAAATATCCTCTTAGGACACCTAATACACCTACAAAAATAAAACTAAAGCTTGCCATTCTAATCATCGGTGTTAAATGTACATCACCCATTAATTTAGAAATCATGTTTGCACTACTAAAAATCACAATACAAATTACAAAACCTACACTTTGTATTACTAATAATACTTTTGAAAAGTATTGTTCATGTTGGTCTTTTCTTAAATTTTGTGTCACAGCACTTGGAATGGCATTCATAGACAAAATCATACCTAGCGCTACAATGGGGTATATTTGTTGATATGCATATAAACCTTCATCACCAAGTATATTTTGATAAGGTATTCTATAAATCGCACTTAAAATTTTAATAACAATTAATGCAATCGTTAGTATCACTACACCATTAAATGCGGGTTTATGCTTCATCTTGAATACTCATACTTTCTTCAATGCATTTAACTAAGAATTTTAAGTTATCTAACCATTGCTTAGACTTAGTAAGTGTCACTTTCATAGTGCCATTCTCAACGCCAACTTTCATTGATCTACCAAGTGGTTGAGTATTTTTAAATAATGCTTCGCCATCTATATCAGTAGTAGATTTCTCTGATAATAAAATTTGAATTTGTTTACCTAAATCTTTAATTTTTGTAATACCTGCATATAAAGCATGCGTTTTGATTTCTACAATATCTAATAAACGTTCAACTTCGACTGGATATTCATTAAAACGATCGATTAATTCATCTTTGATATCCATAAGTTGTTCTTCTGATTCCACTTTTCGTAGTTTCTTATAAATTTCAATTTTAGCTTGTTCATTTTGAATGTATTCTGCTGGTAAATAGGCGTCTAAGTTGAGTTCAACTTCGACTTCAGGTGTATCTGGTGTTTCTTCTTTAATACCTCGTTTTTCATTAACTGCTTCTTCAAGCATTTGAGAGTATAAATCAAAGCCGACAGAATCTATAAATCCATGTTGCTGTTTACCAAGTAAATTACCGGCACCACGAATATTTAAATCACGCATAGCAATCTTGAATCCTGAACCTAGTTCAGTAAATTCTTTAATAGCTTGTAATCTTTCTTCAGCTGTTTCAGTTAATACTTTGTTTGTAGGGTGAAGGAAGTAAGCATAACCAATTCTACTTGAACGCCCTACACGTCCACGCAATTGATATAATTGACTTAGACCAAATCGATCCGCTTCTTCAATAATTAATGTATTGGCATTCGGAACATCTACACCTGTTTCGATAATCGTAGTCGTTACCAAAATATCATATTCGTGATTAATAAAACTCAACATCGTTTCTTCTAAATCTCGTTCTGTCATTTGACCGTGTGCAACAGCGATATTAGCATCAGGCATCAACATTTGAAGTTGTTCTCTCTTTTCATATATTGATTGAACTTTGTTATATAAATAAAATACTTGTCCGTCACGAGATAATTCTCTTTCTAACGCTTCTTTAATAAAATTCGTATTTTGTTCTAATACATACGTCTGTACTGGAAAACGATTTTCAGGTGGTGTTTCAATAACAGATAAGTCACGTACACCAAGCATACTCATATGCAATGTTCTAGGTATTGGAGTAGCTGTCAGTGTTAACACATCCACATTATTTTTCAATGTTTTAATTCTCTCTTTATGACGTACGCCAAAGCGTTGTTCTTCATCGACAATAAGCAATCCTAAATCTTTATAGTGTATATCTTTTCCAAGTAATTTATGAGTACCGACAACAATATCTACGTAACCAGATTTCAGTCCTTCTTTTGTTTCTTTTACCTCTTTTGTAGAACGGAAACGACTAATTAATTGAATTTCTACAGGGAAATCTTGCATACGTTCTATTAATGTTTCATAGTGTTGTTGTGCTAATATAGTAGTTGGTACTAAAAACGCAACTTGTTTACCTTCCATAACTGCTTTAAATGCAGCTCGTACAGCAACTTCTGTCTTACCGTAACCTACATCGCCACATAATAAGCGATCCATTGGACGTTCTCTTTCCATGTCACCTTTAATTTCTTCAATAGATTTACTTTGATCGGGTGTCAGTTCATATGGGAAGTCCAATTCGAAAGTAGATTGTTCTGCAGTGTCTGGGCCAAATTGGTAACCTACAGACATTTCTCTTTGTTTATATAAATCGATTAATTCGTCTGCAATATCCTCAACACTTTGTTGAACTTTTGCTTTAGTTTTTTTCCACTCTGTGCCACCAAGTTTGTTTAAACGTGGCGATTTATCTTCAGAAGCAACATATTTTTGTACTTGATCCATTTGATCTACAGGAACGAATAATTGATCGGTGCCCTTGTACTGTAACTTAATATAGTCTCTATGTTGTTCTCCAACTTCTAGCGTTTCTACACCTAAATATCGTCCTACACCGTGGTGGACATGGACGACATAGTCTCCTACATTTAAATCCTGATAGGACTTAATTTTTTCAGCATTAGACATTGTTTTCGTACGTTTACGTTGTTTTTTCTGTTTTGTTTTAAATAGTTCTCTTTCAGTTATCACAACTAATTGCATATAAGGTAATTCAAAACCTTCTGATAAGCTACCTTCTAAGACAACAGCTTGACCACTTGTCGAAGCTTGATCAATATTTGTCACTACAGGAATATGCATTTCGTTCAACATAGATTGTATGCGTTCTACTTTTGTTTCTGTCTCAACAAGAACGATAACAGCATATTCATTTTGAATAAATCTTTGGAATTCAGAACGCATAATATCATATTGACCATAAAACTGTTGAACTGGCTTACATGAAAACTTAATAATATGTTCTAATTCAACAGGCATAGATGACGTAAATAAAGTAAAGTAAGCAACCGGATTATCTTGTAGAAGATTTTCAAAGCCATCATACTGCATAAAACTTTGACCAATAAAACCATTACCACTTTCGATTAAGTTGCTTATAAAATCATCAACTTCAGTAGTCAAAGTTTCTTCTGTTTCTTTAATACGATTATATTCGTCAACTGCAATGACTACATCCTTAGAAAAATAATCAATAATAGTAGATGGTTGTTCATACATAAATGCCACTAATCTTCTTAACAATTGATGGTCAAAAAATGTAGATTCAAAGAGTTTGAAACTTTCATATGTTTCTTTCAAATCATTTCGTACAGATTTTTCTATTTTAGGTCTTGTTTCTTCATACGCTTCTTTTAAATGAGTTTGTAAATGATTGATGACCTCATCTGTAATAATATAATCACTCGCTGTCGTGATTTCTATACTTTCTAAATTATCATTAGATCTCTGAGTTTCAACATCAAAATCTCTAATAGAATCAATTTCTGTATCAAATAGTTCTATTCGGACAGGGGATCCAATTAGAGGATAAATATCAATGATTCCTCCTCTAAGAGAAAATTCCCCAATATGCGAAACCACACTTTCTCTGCGATATCCCATATTGACTAATTTATTTAAGAAATCATCAACTTCAATATCATCTCCAACATTCAATGTCATTTGATGATTGCGCCACATTTCTACCGGCGTTAACCATTTTTTCAATCCATTTAATGGGACGATAAATAACCCTTTCTTTCCATGAGCCAGTGCTGTTAGGGTTCTAACACGTTCACTCATGAGCTGAGGGCTTTGCGTAGAAAATTCTTCCGTCATGATATCTTGGACTGGATATTTATAAATTTCTTCATAACTGACGTATTGTAAAATATCTGCTTCGATTTTATCTGCTTGGTATAAGTTATTAGTCACTAATAACATTTGTTTATGGTCTGATAAATATTTTTCAGCAATCAATGTAGCTTTAGCTGAAGGGGATAGGCCAGTAACCAAAATATTATCTTGGCCAAACACTTGGTCTAATTCCTGAAAACGCTTATCTTCTTTTATATAGTTAGAAATGACTTGTCTCAATTGATTTCACCATTATATTCATTCATGACATTATCAAATCTAGATGTTTCTATAAATGCTTCCACTGCATTTGCTGAATGTTCAATGACTTTCTCCATTGTCATCATTTCTTCTTTTGAAAAGCGTTGTAATACATAATCAGGAACAGACATACCATTCGTAGGTCGACCAACACCTATACGAATTCTTTTAAATTGATCAGTACCTAGCATTTTAATAATAGACTTCATACCATTGTGACCACCAGCGCTGCCTTTTTGACGCAAACGCACGTGTCCTTGATCTAAATCTAAGTCATCATATAATACAATAAGATCTTCTACATCTATATTATAATAATCCATTAACGGGGCTACTGCCTCACCGGATAAATTCATCATTGTCATTGGTTCAATAAGTAAAACTTTGTCACCATTCATTCTTTCAATAGTGTATGCACCTTTAAATTTTTGCTTATCTAATTTAAATCCATGACGCTCTAATATATAGTCAATGACTTCGAAGCCAATATTGTGTCTTGTAAGTTCAAATCGTTTACCAATATTTCCAAGACCTACAATACATTTCATATGTCGTTACCTCCAAAATTAATGTTTATCATTTAGTGACTATTCTTCAAATGATATATTGTCTCCGATTAAAATAACCAATCGTAAGTTAATCTTTATATCATTTATCAATACCACAATTTTATAATCATTCCCTATAATAACACAAAAAGCACTATGCTTATTAGTATAAGCATAGTGCTCGTCAATAAAGTTAAGAATCTTTATAAGATATTATAATTGATAATAATCTTATTCTTCTTCTTTATTTTCTTCTTCTTCGTTGTCGTCATTTTCTTCGCCAACGCGTTCTGGTTCTTCAGTAGCTGCTTCGCCTTCCATAGCTTCTACTTCTTCTTCAGTAGGTTCATCTGTTGGAGGAACTACTGTTACGATAGATTCTTCAGGATCGTTTTCGATAGTGAAGTCACCAGAAACTTTAATGTCAGCTACAGAATAGCTATCGTTGATATTTAATTCAGTGATATCAACTTCGATTGATTCTGGGATATTATCTGGAGTAGCAGTTACTTGTAAGTCGAATAATGGTTGTTCAACTACGCCGCCTTCTTTAGCGCCTACTGCTTCACCAACTAATTGAACTGGTACTTCTACAGTACGTTCTTCAGTCATGTTAATAGCTAAGAAGTCGATATGAGTGATTTGGTTTTTCAATGGATCGTATTGGTAATCTGATACCATTACTTTGATTGATTTAGAACCAACACCTAATTCGATAACACCGTTACGTCCTACTTCACGGATAACTTTGATAAATTCAACTTCATCAACTTTAACTGAAGTATTTTTTGTTCCGTAACCATATACAACTGCAGGTACTTTACCAGCATTTCTAAGTTGTTTAAGGTCAGAACGAGTTTGTTTACCTTGACGGATGATTGACTTTAATGAAGTCATTCTATTTCCACCTTTCATCTTTCGCTCTTTTAATGAGCTCCTCACTTACCCATCAACATCAATCGTTGCTTGTAAGTGTTTATTTATTCGTATAATCACGAACGAATGTATTATACACGCTTAAAACATTTTCGTCAAACGCATTTAACAATTTTAGTCGAATAATACACTAACTGATTCTCTTTCATATACACGAATAATAGCTTTACTAATTAAACCTGCAACTGAAAGTTCTTTCGTATTTGTTGGTTTACGACTTTCTTCTAATTGAATTGAGTTCGTAACGATTAATTCTTTAATTGCTGAATTTTCGATACGTTCTTTAGCTGGACCTGATAATACAGGGTGTGTACAACATGCATATACTTCTTTAGCACCTTTATCTTTAAGTGATTGAGCTGCTAAAGTAATTGTACCTGCTGTATCAATAATATCATCAATAATGATGGCTGTTCTTCCTTCAATATCGCCCACAATGTTCATTACTTCAGCCACATTTGGTTTTGGACGACGTTTATCAATAATAGCAATTGGAGTTTTTAAAATGTCTGCCAATTTACGTGCTCTCGTTACACCACCATGATCAGGTGAAACAACAACACATTCTTCTGGATTAATAGCAGGATCATTTTGGAAATGTTGCGCTAAAATAGGTACACCCATTAAATGATCAATTGGAATATCAAAGAAACCTTGGATTTGTGGCGCATGTAAATCTAATGCGATCATGCGATTTGCTCCTGCAGTTTCGATTAAGTTTGCTACTAATTTAGCAGTAATAGGTTCACGACTACGTGCTTTTCTATCTTGACGAGCATAACCGTAATAAGGCACTACGATGTTAATATTTGCCGCCGATGCACGTTTACAAGCATCAATCATAATAAGTAATTCCATTAGATGTAGATTAACTGGGTATGAAGTAGGTTGGATGATAAAAACATCACAACCACGGATACTTTCTTCTATATTGATTTGAATTTCTCCATCACTGAAACGTTTTACAGAACATTTTCCTAATTCAATACCTACATGGTCTGCTACTTCCTGTGCTAAAGGTTCATTACCTTTAAGTGAAAAAATCTTTAGCGATGAATTCTTATATTCATTATTTAACATTTATAGTCCTCCAATTATTTACTTACACATCTACTATTATATAGAAAAATAAACTTGATTACTATGACAAAAGTCTAAATCCTATGTTTACATATTCATTTCAATTATTTCTTATCGTTGTTTAAATAGCCCTCTTTATTTACTTGTCTTGCTCTCGCTAATGCTAAACTTTCATTTGGAATATCATCAGTTATCGTTGAACCAGCAGCTATTAACGAATGATCACCTACTGTTACTGGAGCAACTAAATTGGTGTTACAACCGATAAAGGCATCTTTTCCAATAATCGTTTTAAATTTATTCACGCCATCGTAATTAACGGTAATAGAACCACAACCGATATTCGTACGTTCGCCTATTTCGGCATCGCCAATATAACTTAGATGTGACACTTTAGAACCATCTTTAAGTTCAGCTTTTTTCACTTCTACAAAGTTACCTACTTTAACTTCTGCACCTAATTGAGAACCTGGTCTTAATTGTGCAAATGGGCCTACATTCGTATATTTGCCTACTTGAGACTCATTGATGACTGATTGTTTAATATTTGCATAAGAATCAATGACACTGTCATTAATTTCTGAATATTGACCAATCTTAACTTCCTCACCAATTACAGTTTTACCATTAATTCTGACACCGGGTTCAATTATTGTATCCATACCTATTTTTACATCAGGTCCAATAAACGTACTTGCTGGATCAATAATTGTAACCCCATTTCTCATATGAAATAGATTTAAGCGCTTTTGTAATGCTTTCTCAGCTTGACTTAGCATGACTCTATCATTTACGCCAATAATTTCTTCAAAGTCATCTGTATGATATGTACTTGCTTTACCATTATCTTTAAGAATTAAAGAAATGACATCAGGTAGATAATATTCTTGTTGCACATTATCATTCTTAACTTGATCTAATTTTTCAAATAAGGTTTTATTATCAAATGCAAAGATACCTGAACTAATTTCAGTAATTGCTTTTTCTTCGTTGTTAGCGTCTTTTTCCTCTACTATTCTCAATAATTGTCCTTCGTTATCTTTAATTACTCTTCCATAACCTTTTGGGTCATTAGCTGTAGCTGTTAAAACAGTAGCTTTGGATTGGGATGATTCATGTTGTTCGATTAAAGATTTTAGTGTTTCAGCTGTGATAAGTGGTGTATCTCCACACACAACCAATGTTGTACCCTCGTTATTTCTTAAATGTTCTTCTGCCATTTTCACTGCATGTGCTGTACCAAGTTGTTGATCTTGATAGCTATACAATGATTGCTTACCTAATGTTTCTTTCACACTTTCAGCACCGTGTCCAACGATTGTTATAAGCTGGTTCACGCCTGATTGTTGAACATTATTAACTACATGTTCAATCATTGATTTGCCAGCAATTTCATGTAGCACTTTATATTTTTTTGATTTCATTCTTGTGCCCTTGCCTGCTGCCAATATTATCGCATGTCTTTGCATGAATGCTAACCCTCCATAAAATATACACTTCTCTACTATTATAATTTAACCGCTATCACTCTTTCAACATATAACCTATTTAGATGAAATACTTACTATGTGCTATTCACTTACAAAACCATGAATAATTTACTTAATGTTAGTTGTTATGGTGTTGATTTTAATGCTTAAATTTTTAAGTAAGTTCAAATGATTAAAACATTTAATGAAGAGGGACAAAATATACTTGAAAGTAAATGTTATATTTTAAAAGTAGTCCTAAAAACAAAAACAGAGTCAACATAGTATAATATGTTGACTCTGTAAAATATGTTTATATTTAAGCTTCGTCAGATTCATCTGATGTTGCATTTTTATCAGGAATGACTTCATCAGTTTCATCATATACTTTCATCACTGCATCTTGAATTTCTTGTCTCATTTCTGAGTTAATTGGATGCGCGATGTCGCGGAATTCACCATCTGGTGTACGTTTACTTGGCATTGCGACAAAAAGACCTGAGTTTCCTTCAATCACACGTAAGTCATGGATTACAAACGCCTCGTCTAATGTGATAGAAACAAGCGCCTTCATTCTACCATCTGTATCTATTTTTCTAAGTCTAACATCTGTCACTTTCATGTAGTGAGCCCCCCTAGTATATCTTTGTTTTATTAGAAGCTTGACAATTGCTCAAAAGAAAATTATATCCTTTATTTAACTTTACTAATTAATTCTATTTCTACTTTAACATCTTTAGGTAGTCTAGCTACTTCTACACAGCTACGTGCTGGTTGATGTTTATCGAAATAACTTCCATATACCTCATTTATATATTGGAAATTATTCATATCAGAAATAAAAATAGTTGTTTTAACAACATTATCTAAATCTGAACCTGCTTCTTTAAGTACCACAGATAAATTTTCTAAAACTTGTTTAGTTTGTTCTTTTACATCATCACTGACAATTTCTCCCTCTAAATTAAGTGGGATTTGACCTGATGTATAAACAAGTCCATTTACTACTGTAGCATGTGAATAAGGTCCTAATGCTTCTGGTGCTTTATTTGTGTTAATTATTTCCATGATGTAATTCGCTCCTTTAAGAAAATTTAGACAAGCTATTGCCTGGTTCTACTTTAAATTCCTGATTATATTCGTCAACATCTGATAGTCTTACCAAGGAAGTATAATCTTCTATTAACCTTTGTTTTACTTCTTTCGATTCTACGAGTACTGATACCCCTTTTACGTGTGCTTTAAACTCATTCATTAAATTCATAACACCGTTGATTGAGCCACCTGCTCTCATAAAATCATCGACGACAAGTACATTAGAATTTTCAGCTAATGTACGCTTAGATAATACCATTGTTTCTATTTTTCTAGACGATCCTGAAACATAATTGATAGAAACTGTAGAACCTTCTGTTACTTTATTATCTTTTCTAATAACTACTACAGGTAAATTTAATACGTTTGCTACTGCATTAGCAAGCGATATACCTTTCGTAGCAATCGTGACTACAGCATCTAGTTGTTCGTTCATATAAATACTCGCTATCAATTTACCTACCTTATTTAATAATGTAGGGTTTCCGACTAAGTCTGATAAGAATAAATAACCGCCTGGCAACAATCTATCTTTCTCATCTAGTAATGAAATAACTTCATTTACAACTTCAGTCGCTTCTTCCTTACTCATCATCGGTTTATATGTTACGCCTCCACTTGCTCCTGCTGTAGTCGTAACTGTTCCCAATGCTTCTTTTTGAAATGTACTTTTAATAATTTGTACATCCTCACTAATTGAAGATTTTGCCTGTTCAAACTTATCTACGAAAAATGTTAAAGGAATCAATTTATTCGGGTGGTTCATCAAATATTGTGTCATAAACACAATTCGTTCACTTCTTTTATACCTCATCATTTCAACCCTTCTATCCTAATAATCTAACTAAATATACTTCGTTACAACATCCGTTTACAGCATTATAAATATTTTTGGCTTGGCTTTCTTTTTGTGCTAAACCATAAACTGTTGGTCCACTACCACTCATCAAAGCTCCGTCTGCACCACATTGCAACATATTTTCTTTTATCTTTTTAATTTCTGGGTGCATCTCCATCGAAATAGGTTCTAATCTATTAGATAAACTGGCGCATAACTTGTCATAGTCCGAAAATTTTAACGCTTCTATACAATCTTGAGTATATACTTCATGACTATAATTTAAATCCAACGCTTTAAATACATCTGGTGAAGAAATGCCAATATTCGGCTTTGCTAATACAACCCAGGCAGAAGGTGGTTTGTTTAAAAATGACACCTTTTCACCTCGACCAGTACAATAAGCAGTCTTGTTATATATACAAAATGAAACATCAGTTCCAATTTTGTTACCTAATGTACACAGTTCATCCAAAGATATATTTAAATTATATAAACGATTCATACCTCTCATAGTGGCAGCTGCATCTGCTGAACCACCTGCTAAGCCAGCTGATACCGGAATATCTTTATCAATCGTAATTGTCACGCCTTGTTTCAAATCATATGTTCTTGTCATTAATTCAGCAGCTTTATATGCTAAATTCTTATGATCATCGGTTACAAAATTATGTTCGATTTCAACCACAATTTTGTTATCTTTTCTCTTTTGAAAAGAAAGTCGATCATTTAAATCAACTGTAGTCATAATCATCTCAATCTCGTGATAGCCATCTTCTCTTTTAAAAAGTGTATCGAGCGTAAAATTTATTTTGGCAGGTGCCGTTTCATATATCATTTTTCCGCCCTCTCTTCGTAATCTTAATAAGATGATTTTAACATAAAGGACTAAAAGATTTGATAGTTAATGTTCATTTTTTTCATAAATAATTATATCAATCATTCTTAGAATATATTAAAAATGAATTAAATCAATGATTATCAATAATTCATCTTCACTTATTTAAAATTTAAGAAAGTATTTTAAGATTTAAAACAAAAAAAGAGTATTGAACATCTCGCTCAATACTCACCTTAATATGATATAAAACTTAAAATGATAGTGTAGTCATAACTACAACTATATTATTATGTCTATTTAGTGTGCAATTGCTTCTTGATGATTATCTTCTTCAAATGAAACTTGTACGTTCTCTGTTAATACATCAGTGTATGTATAAGATACTCTTTCGAAGTTATGCTTATCTTGGTCTAGTTCAACAACAAATACTGATGGGTATGTCTCTTTTAACACACCAGAACGTTCGATTGTTTTCTTACGACCACCATTGGCTTTAAGTACAATACGATTTCCTAAATGACAATCAATAGAATTTTTGATGTCCAAAATTGATTTTGGCATATTGCTCCACCTCGCTACAAGTGTTATATTACCATGTTTGTAGCGTTTTTGTCAAATGAAACTAAAATTTTATCAAGGTACGAAAGCTTTGTCAACAATTTAATTTACTAATTCTGGAAAATTATCCATTTCTTTATATAACATAGCAAAATCTTGAATTGACAATGTTTCTCCGCGTCGTCTAGGATCGATACCAGCTTTTTCTAACCAATTTAATATACTTTCTTTATGCTGTTTACCATCTTTAAAGAAATTTTGATAATTATTATTAATCGTTTTACGACGTTGTGCAAATGCGGCCTTTGCTAGCTTGAAGAATGCTTCTTCATCATCAACATCTACTAATGGTGTTTCTCTTTGCATTAACTTAACCACAATAGAGTCTACATTGGGTGGTGGCATAAATACTGTTTTAGGAACTGTAAGTACTTTACTTGTTTCTGTATAGTATTGCGTCACAATAGATAATGAACCGTATGCTTTAGTACCTACTTCAGCATTCAAACGTTCGCCGACTTCTTTTTGCATCATCACAACATATCCATCGATAGGTATGTCTTGTTGCATTAAATTAAGTATTATAGGTGTCGTTATATAATATGGTAAATTAGCAACGACCATAATTTTATCACAATCGTTTAAGTGTTCACTAACCGCCGATGCAATATCCGCTTTCAAAATATCTTCGTTAATAATCGTCACATTATCATATGGCGCTAACGTCTCTTTGAGTACAGGTATAAGTCGATGATCAATTTCAAATGACATGACTTTCTTAGCATGTTTCGCTAATTGTTCTGTCAGAGAACCCATTCCAGGTCCAACCTCTATGATGCCTGTACTTTTATCAATATTACTAGCATCAATAATTTTGTTAATTATATTTACATCGATAAGAAAGTTTTGACCTAAACTTTTCTTAAAATCAAATCCATATTGATTTAATAATGCTCTTGTTCGCGATGGCGTTGCTATATCTTTATGATCCATATCATCATTCACTTCCCTTATCTTCATTTAATGCTTGTCTTACATCATCTTCATTATACCCAAAGGCATTTAATTTTTTTAATAATTGTTTACCATTCGAATGTCCAATATGTAATTTTCGGCCTAAGATTTCACGTCTTCTTCGTGCATCCTTACCTATAATTAGTCCTAATTCTATGAGCACACTTTTATCAATAGATTCTTCAGCTTCTTCAAATGGAGAACTTACGTACATGAGTGCCTCTCTTATATCCTCAACTTGAGCATGTTCAACACCTATTTTGCCTCTTTTATTTTTAGCCTTTTCTCTATCAATATAAGCATGTTTTACTCCAGGGACACGGTCCTTAATTGTGTTTCTAATTTTATCCCCAGGAAAATCTGGATCAGTTAGTATAATCACACCGCGTGTTTCTTGCGCTTGTTTAATAACAGCGATGACCTCTTCATCTACTGCGCTACCATTTGTTTCAATTGTATCGCATTCAACTGCAGATTTTACACGTTGTGTGTCGTCCCTGCCTTCTACTACTATAAATTCATTTATTTTCATATTTTAATTCCTTCTTCAAAAGTAATTAACTGTAAGCTCTTTATATTTTAACAAAATATGATTAATCACACTGCCTTCAGTCTTAATTTAATAAAAACTGAGAAAGATATCCAATGAAATGATACCTTTCTCAGTTTAACAATTATGCTTTATTTAACTTAAATAATCTTTCAGCATTTTCAGTTGTTTGCTTACAAACTTCTTCATAAGTCATATCGCGTAATTCTGCAATTTGTTGCGCTACTAATGTCACGCGTTGTGGTTCATTACGTTTACCTCTGTATGGATGAGGAGATAAATATGGTGCATCCGTTTCAACTAATAGTCGATCCATAGGCACGTGTTGAGCTACTTCTTTAGGTTGTTTTGCATTCTTAAATGTCACTGGACCACCTAATGAAACGTAGAAATTTAATTTATTGATAACAACATCAGCAATTTCTGGTGATGCACTAAAACTATGCATAATACCGCCAACTTCTTCAGCGTGTTCTTCCATTAAAATATCCACACAATCTTGTGTCGCTTCACGATTATGAATAATAATTGGTAATTTCACACGTTTAGCTAAAGCAATTTGCTTTCTAAATACTTCTTTTTGAACATCGGCAGGTGATTTATCCCAATGATAATCTAGACCCATTTCTCCAATACCAATTATTTTCGGATGTTTTGCTAAGTTTTCAATCCACTCTAATCTTTCTTCTGTACAATCAATTGCGTCTACAGGATGCCAACCGATAATACCATAGATGAATTCATATTGGTCTATTAACTCCATCGTACGTTCAATTGTAGGTGTATCAAACCCTACAACGAACATGCGATCAACACCATCTTCTCTAGCACGAGTAATGACATCTTTTAAATCTTCATCATATTGTTCATCATTTAAATGAACGTGTGTATCAATTAACATGATTATCCCCCTTATTTAATAGAATATCTTACTTAACGATTGCACCATTTGGAATAGCATTAGGTAAGCTAATAAGTGTTAAGACACCATCTTTTTCAGCTGATAAAATCATACCTTCTGATTTTTGTCCCATTAATTTCGCTGGTTTTAAATTAGTAACTACTGCTACTTTTTTACCAATGATATCTTCTGGACGATAAAATTTAGCAATACCTGATACTATTTGTCTTTGTTCATTATCTAAATCTATTTGAATTTTTAATAGTTTATCTGATTTTTTAACATTTTCTGCATCAACAATTGTTGCAGCTTTAATTTCTACTTTATCAAAATCTTTAATATCAATAATATCTTTACTTGGAACTGATTCTTGTTCTGTTGATTTTGGTGGTTGCATTGATTCTTTAATATATGCAATTTCCGCTTCAGTATCTAGTCTTGGGAAAATTGGTGTTGGTTTAGCTGTAACAGTAATAGGTTCAGTTAATGCACCGTATGTTTCTAAACTAGAGAATTCAGTTAGTTCTGGATTATTGATATTTAATTGTTTAAATATTTCTTTTGGTGCATGTGTAATGAATGGACGTAATAATACTGATGCAAAACGAATATTTTCAACTAAGTGTGCCATTACATTACCAAGCATGTCTTTTTGACTTTCATCTTTAGCTAAAACCCAAGGCGTTGTTTCATCAATATATTTATTAGTACGACTAATAAATTTCCAAACTGTTGATAAAGCAACTGAGAATTGTAAACTATCCATATTTTCATGGAATTCTTTAACTGTTTCCAATGCCATTGCTTCCATATCTTCATCTAATTCATGTTTAGGGCCTTGATATGCAGGTAGTTCTCCTTGGAAATATTTATTAATCATAGAAATAGTACGATTAACTAAGTTACCTAAGTCATTAGCTAAATCATAATTTGTTCTTTCAACAAATGCTTCTGGCGTGAATACGCCATCTGAACCAAATGGTAATTCTCTCATTAAATAATAACGAGTAGCATCTAGACCATAGCGATCAATCAGTACGTTAGGATCAACGACATTCCCTTTAGATTTACTCATTTTACCGTCTTTCATTAGAATCCAACCATGAGCAAATACCTTTTTAGGTAATGGTAAGTCTAAAGCCATTAGTAAAATTGGCCATATAATTGAATGGAATCGTACAATTTCTTTAGCCATTAAGTGTATATCAGCTGGCCAATATTTGTTAAATAATGTTTCATCATCTGATAAATAACCTAGGGATGAAATATAGTTTACAAGTGCATCAATCCATACATAAACCACATGTTTTGGATTTGAAGGTACACTAACGCCCCAATTAAATGATGTACGTGATACCGCTAAGTCTTCCAATCCTGGTTTAATAAAGTTATTAATCATTTCATTCTTTCTTGAAGGTGGTTGAATAAAGTCTGGATTTTGATCATAAAATTCTAGTAATCGATCAGTATATTTCTTAATATTGAAGAAATAACTTTCTTCTTTAACTAATTCTACTTCATGACCTGAATCTGGGCTTTTACCGCCAACAATTTTACCGTTTTCATATACTGGTTCCACAAGTTGTGATTCTGTATAATATGTTTCATCTGGTACAGAATACCAACCTTCATATTCACCAAGATAAATATCGCCTTGTTTTAATAAACGCTCAAATACTTTTTCAACGACTTGTTTGTGGCGTTCTTCAGTAGTTCGAATAAAATCATCATTAGAAATTTCTAATTTATCCCATAAGTTTTTAATTCCGGCAATCATTTCATCTAAATATTCTAATTCTGTTTTGCCTGCTTTTTGTGCTTTTTCTTGAATTTTTTGACCATGTTCGTCAGTACCTGTTAAATATCGAACATCGTAACCTTGCATTCTTTTATATCTAGCAATTACGTCACCTGCTACAGTAGAATATGCGTGACCTATATGCAAGTTGCCACTTGGATAATAAATTGGTGTTGTTATATAAAATGTATCTTTAGCCATCAATGGTCCTCCTCGTTTCTTACAAATTAAATGATATCTAAATTTATTTTGCTTTTCAATTGTGTACCGTTAGTACGTTTATTTACTCATTTCAAATATTTGTTACTAAACAATTGGTTAATATTATCTTTACTACAATACCATAATTTAAAGCATTATTGTGTTGAAACTCTCTATTATTTAATCGTTTATAATATGTGCTATCTATTTTTTAATATTTAGCTACTTTTAATCAATATGATGATAAATATTATAAATTTCGCTTGTTTTACTTTGTCGATCTTCTGCAACCATTTTAATAGCTGCTTTGGTTTTAACACTTTTTTCTTTTATATAATAATTCACATGTTCCTCGACAGACATATCTTCAAACCATAATGTTGAGATTTCAGCTTCAGCGCCCTCAATTAAGATTACAAATTCTCCCTTTAATGGAATATCATTGTTTTGCACCTTAGTCGATAAAGTTTCCACATCTGCTGTAACAATTTCCTCAAATTTTTTAGTTAACTCTCGTCCTAGTGAAACTTGGCGATGGTTATCAACTTTAGCAATGGATTTTAATGTATCTGTCACTCTGTGTGGAGATTCATATATAATAAGTGTACTATTTTGATACATACGTTCTGAAAGAATATTAACTTTATCTTTGTCTTTTCTAGGTAAAAAGCCTAAAAATGTATATGTAAAAGATGGTAATCCACTTGCCATTAATGCCGTTAAACCAGCATTCGGTCCTGGTATGGTTTCTACTTTAATATTCTGTTTTCGTGCTTCAACTACTAATTCATACCCAGGATCACTGATTAGCGGTAACCCTGCATCAGACACTAAAGCTATATTCAAACCTGATAATAATTGTTCTATCATATATTCAGTTTGTTGATCTTTATTATGTTCATGATAAGATTTCAAAGGTGTCTTAATCTCATAATGATTACATAGTTTACGTGTAACTCTTGTATCTTCACATGCAATTAAATCTACTTGATGGAGTGTATCTATTGCACGATAAGTAATGTCAGCTAAATTACCTATTGGCGTTCCGACTAAATATAATGTAGACATATTATCCCTCTTTAATCATTCTTAATTTCTTTTGTCTAGTGAAGGTCTTAATTTCATATTCACGTTTTAATGCTTCTGATTTGGTCGAATATGTTTCTTGATAAACTAACTCTACCGGACGTCTTATTTTTGTATATTTGGCACCTTTACCTTCATTATGTTTCGCTACACGTGCTTTTATATCTTTAGCATACCCTGTATATAGACTTCCATCTTTACATTTTACAATATAAACAAAATGTTTATCCATAATATATACCCTTCATTTCTTCTGAATACATCCCATCCTTTTGATAAATATAAAATGGGGGTGTAATATCCAAACCTTGATTTCCTGATTTTCTTCCTTCAACTAATATGGTTTGAGCGTCTCTATCCAATTTACTATAAACTAATGTTAGACGTTTAGGTTCAATATTTGCGCGTCGCATTTCAGTTAGAACATCCATCATTCTTTCAGCTCTATGAACCATATATAATCTGCCACCTTGTTTCAATAAATGTCTAGCTGCCATTAAGCAATCTTCTAATTTACATAAGATTTCATGTCTAGCAATTTTATGAGCTTCCTTTTGATGTTGATGTAATTGATTTTCTTTAAAATATGGTGGATTACATGTAACAACAGAATATTGAGATGGTTTAAAATGTTGGAATACACTTTTGACATCCATTTGATGCATATAAAGTCGATCGTCTAGTTGATTATATTTAAAACTTCGTTGAGCCATATCTACAAGTTGTGGTTGAATTTCAATGCCTTCAATAGGTTGATTACCTTTATATGATAGAAGTAATGGTATTACGCCATTTCCTGAACATATATCTATGACTTTATCTTTTTTCCTAATTTCTGCAAAATCGCCTAGTAACAATGCATCAGTTGAAAAGGAAAATACATCATCATTTTGAATTATTTTTAAGTTTTCTTTGATTAGTGAATCTAACCTCTCATTATCCTTTAGCATTTATCTTTCTCCTAAAAAAGGGACGCTGTTATATCGTAGTAATTCATTGTCTACTCATAACACATCCCTATCGTCTTTCTAATATCAAAAATGTTTAATCACTTAATACATTTAAACATAATAAGCAATCTTCACCATGTCTATGTTTACCAAATAACTCACCTTTGCAAATATGAAATCCTTCTTTATATAACATTGCTAAGTTATCTTTACTAGGTAGTGGTTTTTTTACATTTTTAGTTTGGTGTGAGTTAACAGTTTCTGAATTTGAACTTTCACTCTTATCCATTAATTGTTTTAAATTATCATTTTCTACTTGAAGCGCTACATTTTCTTCAACAAGTGCTACAGCTAAATCTTTTAAATCAGACATATCCTCATTAAGTTGATTCATATTTGTTTCTAAGCGCATCAATTTTTCAAATAACTCATTCCGATTCAAAGGTGGTTAAACCTCCTTAATTAAATGCTTCAATTTCTTCCATTTTATATTCTAACGGTTGCTCCATGCCTTCTACTTTAACTTGCATGGATATATCTAAAATATTCAATCCAACAACTTGGCCATTACCATCTGGCGTTTCAATTGAATCACCTACATCTGGTAATTGGGCACGTGCTTCTTCATAATAGTCATTCTCATATTTTAAACAGCACATTAAACGTCCACATGCACCAGATATTTTGGCGGGATTTAACGATAAGTTTTGATCTTTAGCCATTTTTATGGATACTGGTTCAAAATCTCCTAAAAATGTAGAACAACAAAGAGAACGACCACACGGACCTATGCCACCTAATAATTTAGCTTCGTCGCGTACTCCAATTTGTCTTAATTCGATTCTCGTTTTTAAATTTTGTGCTAATACTTTAACTAACTTTCTAAAATCAATACGATCATCTGCAGTGAAATTGAATATAACTTTTGATTTATCTAACGTGTATTCACAGTTTACTAATCTCATATCCAATCCCTGTTGACTTACTACATCTTTGCATAATGCTAATGCCTCTTCGGCATCATCTGCATTACTATAGTATGTGTCTATATCTTGTTGTGAAGCTACTCTCATAACTTCTTTCAATGGAAGAGTTACATCACCTTCATCAACTGATCGTGTCGGCATTTTAACCAATCCGATTTCTATACCACGTTTAGATTCTACTACTACCCAATCATCTTTTTTAATCTGTAAATCCTTAGGCGCATAATATTCTAATTTCCCAGCCTTTTGAAACTGTACTCCTATTACATCTGGCATCTATCTCACACCTTTAATCACTATTTGTTCAAATACAAGTGTTGGGTTTACATTTTGATTTAACTTTTTATGTGCTTCTGTTAATTGATCGTACATCAATATAAGTTGGTTATATGTTAAATGTTTTGCATATTTTTCTATCTCAACACTTAGGTCGCTAAATATATATTCACTATTCATTTCTACTTTTGCATGCATAATATCCTCAAAAAATCCATTCACTGAAGCTAACGTTAATAACTGTAATTTACGGTTTTTAGCCTGTTTCAATAAATCAATAATACCAATCAAGGCCATTGAACGATTTGATAATAATAATTCACACCATCTAACGATACTCTTTCTTAAACTCACAAGATCATATTCTTCATTTAAATTGAATGCAGTTTCTGCTTGAGTCGTGAAAGTACTTAACATTTCAGCAACTGGACGTGATATTGACTGCTCAACTAAATAATCAATGAATTGTCCTTTATCAATAGGTTTAAAATAAACATGTTGGCATCTTGAATGTATAGTATCTAAAATCTGTTCCGGCTTTGTAGATAATAATATTGCAATCGTATTTTGAGGTGGTTCCTCCAAGAATTTTAATATACTATTTTCACCTTGAACAGTTAATTTTTCAAAATCTTCAACAATATAAACTTTATACTCACCTTCTATAGGTAGTTGATTCATATGATGAACAAGTTGTTCGATGGCTTCCTTTTTTATAGTACTTTCTTCACTAGAGACATACAAAAAATCAGGATGGTTGAATGTACTAACTTTAACCTTGCACTGTTCATTATCATTACATAAAATCATCTTAGCAAAGTTCATAGCAACATTTTGCATAGATTGTGCATCATCACCTTCGAAAAGATAAGCATGCGATAATTTATTCGAATCATATGCATTGGTTAATTGCTGTTGTTCATCCATTTAGATATCTCTCCTATATCTTCTTATATAAAAAGACTGCTAAAAAAGCAGTCTCAAATTGTTAAATACTTTTTGTTGAAACTAATAAATCAAATTAAAACACAACATTATCTGCATATGCTTAATTCGGGGATGATATAAAAAGTAAATAGTCATACCCCTATTTTATTAGTTCGATTTAAAATTGATGGAATGCTTCAATAGGCATTACAAATACCGTAGCACCGCCAACTTCAACTTCTACTGGATATGGTATGTAAGAATCTGCACTACCACCCATTGGTGTAATTGGTGATACTAGTTGTTCTCTATTACCACATGTATTATTAATCACTGATAATAAGTCGTCTACACGGTCATCATTGACCCCACATAAAAACGTCGTATTTCCAGCTTTTAAAAACCCACCTGTTGTTGCTAATTTAGTTGCTCTAAAATCATGTTTGACAAGTTGGTCTGAAAGTTCTTGGCTGTCTTGGTCTTGGACGATTGCTATAATCATCTTCATTTTTATAACACCTCTTTCAATTATTATATCACAATTATTTTAAATATTTGATGATAGATTTGTATGTAGCTGCAACAACTTCATCGAGAGGTTGATCAGCGTCTATTTGAACAAAACGTTGGGGTTCATTTTCTATTATTTGATGATAGCCCTCAATCACTTTTTCATGAAAATCAATATCTTCTTGATCCAAACGATTTTGACTTCTACTGTTTTTTAAAATTCTTTCACGACCTACTTCGGCAGAAACATCTAAATATATTGTTAAATCTGGATATAATCCATTAATTGCGAATTCATTTAAAGACTTTACCTCTTCAATACCAATACCTCTAGCATATCCTTGATAAGCTAATGAACTATCGATATATCTATCACACAAAACAATCTGTTTATTTTTTAATGCTGGAATCACTTTTTCTACTAGATGTTCACGTCTTGATGCTGCAAAAAGCATTGCTTCAGTACGAATATCCATGTGGTTGCCTTCTAGCACGACTTTTCTTATCTCTTCACCCGTTGGTACGCCACCTGGTTCACGAGTTGAAATAGCATCGTAAGTTTGAGCCAACTTTTTTGCTACTTCTTTTATAACTGTAGTTTTACCTGAACCTTCTGGCCCTTCAAATGTTATAAATGCTGACATTTTTTATTCATCCTTAATTAAAATTTGATTATCTTTTATACCTTCAACTTTCATATTTGATTGTTGATATTGATTCATCAATTTTATCATATTTTCAGTGATTTTTTCTCCTTTAAACAAAATCGGAACACCTGGTGGATATGGTATTATGTGACGTGCTAAACGGTATTCTAATGAATCATTAATATCTATCCATTTAACATCATTATAAAATATAGGAACAAACTCTCCGCATTCAGTCATAAGTTCAGGATAAAATTGGCTCACTTGCTTAATATCGGGTAATAACATACTGTTTATTTTTTCTAATAATATATTAAATGGATATTCGTCTCCTTGATACCATAGTGGTAATACAAATAAAACTTGGTAATCATCGGCTAATTCTACGTAAATATGTTCCTTTTCAAACCAGTTTTGTATGTCATATCCAGAATAACCAGGATATGTAATCAACATTTTCAATGGATCATCAACATTATTTACAATAAACCCTTTATTTTCTAGTGTATTCAGTAATAATTCTCTCTTTTCAAAAAAGATATCACTTTGATATTCTTCATAAAATGTATGTGCCATTTCTAAACTTGCCATAACAAGATATGAAGGACTAGATGTTTGAAAATATGATAAATATTGTTTGATTTCTTCTTTATGTGGCGCATCTTTATGTATATAAAGTATTGATCCCATCGTTAGTGCTGGTAATGTTTTATGATATGACTGGACTACATAATCCGCTCCATAATTTAACGAAGAAGTTGGAAAACCTTTCAAATCGAAATGAGCGCCATGTGCTTCATCAATTAATACTGGAATATGTTTTGAATGTAGAAGCTCAATGTCAGATTGGATATCATAAGTTTCACCATAGTAATTAGGATATGTCATAATAGCTAATTTCTGATTATTTAAGTCTAAATCTTGTAACTGTGGAGACAAGTAATGATGTGATGTCGAACTTACTTTCATTTTTGTAAATTTAGCTTTTTGATGGGCTAACTCTAATCCATGAAAAACAGATTTATGTACGTTTCTAGGTATTAAATATTCACCATTTTGATGCGCTAATGCTTGTATTACAGACAAAATACCAGACGTTGTACCATTAACTAATAGATAAGCATTATAATCTTGATGTTTATTGAATTGCGCCATGCTATCTAAAATAATTTCTTCTGGATGATGTAAATCATCTAATCCACTTATTTCAGTCATATCCATTTTAAAATCTAAGTTTTTTAATAGACCAATTGTCATATTTTTATGTCCAGGAACATGCATTGAAATACTTTGGTGTGATATTAAATTTTTTAATTGATTGGAAATAGGTTGATTCAAATCATCACTCTTTTCACTATAATTAATTTATTCGATTATCTTATATGAGATAAATCATCATCTTGTTGGTTGACCCAATTTCTTTTTAACAATCCCATGACATAACAATCTCTATATTCGCCCCTTGTATAAAAGTGCTCTTTTAATTCACCTTCAATTTCAAAGTTGTTACTTTTATATATGTGCACTGCTTTTTCATTTTTAACATCTACATAGAGATATACCTTGTGCATATTAAGTACTAAAAATGCATAATCTATTGCCATCTTAAACGCTTTTTTAGCGTACCCTCTATTCGCAAATTGAGGATCTACTATAATTAACACCTCGCATGTTCTATGTATAAAATTAATTTCCAATAACTCAACAACACCGATAGATTGTTGGTTTTCTTCAATTACAAAACGTCTTTCAGATTCATCTAAAATATGCTTTTGGTAAAGTGATTCTAGTTCACTTAATGATTGATAGGGTTCCTCAAACCAATAAGACATAATTGAATACTCGTTATTCAAGTTATGTAAATACTGTAAATCTGTTTTTTCTAAAGCTCGTATAATCATCTCTATAGCACTCCTTTAGTACGATATTATTGAATTTTATGTTAAATGTAAATCATTTCATAATAAAAAAGGAAGTTAAGCAACGTTTTATTGCTCGACTTCCATTGGCATTATACTCTATTAAGTTTATGATTCACTAGTTGACGATTTAAAGCGCTTCACTTTTTATGTATAAAAAAAAGAGACCTTACGGTCTCAATGCGGCT
>NZ_KV791847.1:0-7772 GCF_001808005.1 Staphylococcus sp. HMSC13A10
TAAAGGCATAGTTTTTTTGTTGTTATGCCTTTGTTGAAAGGAGAGTTATTATATGAGCGGAGAAACTGTTATTTACAAAAATGAAATGAATTTAGTTCCATTACGACGCTTTACTGCTACTGAAATTAACTTATTTTTTGCTATGTGTAATAAGCTCAAAGAACAAGATACTAATACACTTCATTTATCTTTTGATGAACTCAAAGAATTAAGTAATTACAGTCCAGAAACACGTAACATTAACAGGTTTGTAGATGATCTCCAAAGAGTTTACGATAAGATGTTAGATATCAGATATACTATTAGAACTGAAACAAAAATTAAAAAATTTGTCTTATTCTATAAGTATGAAATAGATATATCGGAAAAATATTTAGAAATTGCTACTTCTCCTGATTTAAAATATATCTTAAATTCAATTACGAATAACTTTACTAAATTTGAATTAAAAGAGATGACACACCTTAAATCTACCTATTCAAAAAATATGTTTAGATTACTTAAACAATATAAACATACTGGCTATATGAAGATTAAAATTGAAGACTTTAGAGAACGATTAGATATTCCAGAATCTTATAGAATGTCTAATATTAACCAATTTGTTTTAACACCGATTATCAAGGAGCTCTCTCCAATATTTAATAACCTCAATATCAATAAAATCAAAGCTAAAAAAGGACGTAAAATTGAATGGTTAGAATTTACTTTTGACTCTGAGAAACGCATTCACAGTAAACGACAACCTCAAATGGCGGATATAGGTAAGTCACGACAATATATAAGTCGTGAGAAAACACCTAAATGGTTAACAGATCCTGATGAATATAAAGATAAAATTGACTCCGAATTTGAAAAAGATAGAGAAGAGTTTTTAAAACAACTTGGAGTAAATTGGGAGTAATAAAAAATTAGCCCTTCAAATGAAGGGCTAAAACCATAATTAGTATAAATTACATTGTTATTATAACATTTTACACTGATTAAAGAAATAATCAATTTATTTGTCTTGAATAATAATCTTCTGTAAAAGAAATATTTAACCATTTATCAAAATTTGTAAAGTTTTGATTAATTTCTTCAATTATTTCATTTCTGTATTCATCAGCCTGTTTAATATTTTGAATATAAGAATCTTTATTAACTATATTTTGTAAATCAATATAAATTACTTGTCCCATTTTAGATATTCTAATATCCTCATCTTTAATATTATATTTGAGATTTTTTTCTTTTACAATATTATAAATATCATATTGTACTTCTTCTGAAGCAGACATTGATATAATTTCTTTACCGCTTTTATAAAGAAGTCTTATGGGCATAATTATTAAAATTAAACCAGCAATTAAAACTAAAACAGGATCTATATAAGGTATTAACCAATATAATCCAATATACTTGAATATAAACATTAAAATAAACCCCAATACTAATCCAAAACTTACGCAAGTATCTAATAACCATTGAAACATTTCTGCATATATTAAATCTGATTTTTTTCTATTTTTAGATAGTAATAAACAAATTATCCCACATCCTATAAAAGAAAAAATACCATAAAACAAACCTATATTAGCATTAATATCTCTACCACCTTGCATAATAGCGTAAATTGATGAAACTAATGATAATATACAAAGAAGAAGAAGAATAGAAGAATTAAAAACTATTGTAAGAGGTTGAAAAATATATTTACCGAATGGAAATGACTCACTACTAGGCTTTTTTATAATAATAGAAGTATAAAGTGATAAAGCTGATATTAACAAGCTTAAAACAGCATATAATCCATCAAGCAAAACCATATCACTATTTGAAATAATACCTAAAAATATTCCAACTACTGAAAAAATTAACGCTCCAGAAGTTGATATAGTGAGAATATGACTTATTTCATTATTTTTTTTCATGTTATCTTATCCTTTAATGTTATTAATATTTTTATTTTACTCCTATATCAACGGGGGTTCAAAATAAATATAATATATATCATAAAAAGCAGTCTAAGAAGCGAACTGCGCTTCTTAGACTGCTTTTTATTTTATATAAAATCTCACAATGCTTTTATATATCAGTATCTTTAGATTTTCCTGTATCAAATCTATATGAGATTAATCCATAAAGAGTCCACCCAGCAAATGTGACTATAGCTCCATAATAAACAGCTATTCCACCTGAAGAGTAGATAGCATATAAAGTATATATACCAGCTAAAATTGCTATAATATTAGTCCATCTCATGGCTTTATTAGAAATATTTGTTGATGTTTCTTTTTGCATAGACTTAATACTTGCCATTGTCAACACATAAGGTACTGCATTGGTTACAACTGCTAAATTAACTAATATTGTAAATTGTTTAGATAAAGATGGGCTAACTGTCATTAATGAAATTAAAGTTTGTAATACAGTAATAATTACCATTCCAATTAAAGGTGTACCATTTCCAATAGTTTTAGCAAAAACTTTTGGAAAATATTTTTCAACTGCTGAACTTCTAAATACTTCTGCAATAGTAAATTGCCAACCAATTAAAGATCCAAAACAAGATATTATCATTAAAGCAATAACAATATTACCAATAGTAGGATTAAACATATGACTAAATGCTAATCCAAATGGCGCACTAGATTTAGCTAAATCTTTTATAGGAGAAATACCTAAAATTACATTTGTAGATAAAATATACATAATTGCTGCACCTATAGTTCCACCCATTACAGCAATAGGTACATTTTTTTTAGGATTCTCTACAGCATCACTATTTGCAGCAGCAGATTCAAGTCCTAAGAATGCCCAAAGTGTTATAGAAATAGATTTCCCCATTCCCTCTATAAAACTATAGTTATGAGGATTCCAAGATGAAGCAAAGTTACTACCACTAAAATAGAACCATCCAACAATACTAATAAAGACTACTGGTAAAATAACGCCCCATACTGTAAATGAACTAATTCTACCTGTAATATTTGCTCCACCGAAGTTTAATATTGTTGCAACCCAAAGAACTACTATAGTCCATAGTGCTGTGGCAAGAGGTGATAAATGAACATTAAACAATACAGCAATATAACCTACTGAAGATATAGCAATAGCAGCATTAGCTATCACTAAAGAGAGTCCATAAGTATAATTAGTATGGAATGCTCCAGCTTTACCAAACGAATATTCAGCATATCCCCCCATTCCACCACCTTTTGAACTATATAAACCAGCTCTTGCAAATATAAAAGCTAACATTGTAGCTCCAATTGTTGTTATAATCCAAGAAAGTATTGACATTGTACCAACTTGTGCAAGGTTAGTAGGTAACATAATAATACCTGAGCCCATCATATTAACAGCAGTAACAATAGTTAATTGAGTAACGCTCATTTTTTTATTTTCAGCCATAATAATGCACCTTTCTCATTTATTATTTATCTAATACATAACCGAATGCTTTAATTCGATCATTAACTTTTTCAAAATAAACACCTTGAATTTCAGGAGCAAATCCAGGAAATTCATTAATACCTTCTTCTAGAATTTTGAAATATGTTTTGGCTGTTTCATTCCATTTTTTCTCCTGGACTACACAGAAGATACCTGGTGGATAAGGTAATGCTCCTTCAAGAGCTATTTCACCTACAATATCATCCAAATCAACTAATTTAGCATTGTTTTTTAATAATTCAATATTTGCATCATAAGGTTTCATACTATATTCAGGTAAATAATCTTTTAAGAACTTTTCTTTTGAAATTCTTTAGTATTGCGTTTTTTATAAAAATCATGTAATTCTTGACACAATTCACAAATAGTATAATTTTTATATCTTTCGTAATTATTATAATATAAACGAGGTAAAACCACTTCTAAAGGTGCATCTTGGTCAATATATTTTTCAAATTGAATTAATTTAGCAATTAAATTATTCATTTTCGCTGTATCTTCAGCAGGAGTCATTAAAAATAGAATAGAATTTAAATCATTCTTCTCTGGTATAATTCCATTTTCACGTAAATAATTAGCTAAAATTACTGCTGGTATACCAAATTTCTTATAAGAGTCATCTTTAGAATTAATTCCTGGAGTTGTTAATAAAAATTTATTGGGATCAATATAATATTGATCTTTACCGTAACCTTTAAATCCGTGCCATTTTTCATCTGGATTAAATTTCCAATAGTCTAAATTACTTATAATTTCTTCAGTACTAGCTTTTTCCCAATTTTCACCATGAACTGTTTCTGGAATAAATGGTTTTATATACTTACAATTTTTTAAAATAGTTTTTCTAGCATTAGTAGAAACAGTTAAACAATCATTCCAAAGTTTTTCCCCTAATTTTCCTTCTTGCATTTTTGCATTTATATCTAAAGAAGCAAACAGAGGATAAAATGGTGATGTGGAAGCATATTGCATATATGCATTATTGAATCTTTTATGATTAATATAACGTTTTTGTCCTTTAATATGTTTATCTTTTTTATGAATTTGAGAAGCTTGAGAAAAACCAGCTTGTTGTTTATGAGTTGATTGTACAACTAAAATACCAGGGTCATTTTCGTCCAAGTCTAATAATAAAGGTGAAGATTTTTTCATTAATGGAATAAATTGTTCATAACCAACCCATGCTGAATCAAATAAAATGTAATCACATAAATGACCAATTTTTTCTACTACTTTTTTGGCATTGTAAATTGTTCCATCATAAGTTCCTAATTGAATAATTGCTAATCTAAATGGTCCTTCCCATTTAGCTCTCTCTGGATCTACTTTAGCAGCTTGTTCTCTTAAATATTTTTCATCAAAATCTTCTTCATAAATACCACCTATAAAACCATAAGAATCTCTTGAAGTTTGCATATAAACTGGACGACCGCCATCTTTAACAAGTGCTGAATTATAAGCAGATTTATGATTATTTCTATCAAATAATACTAAATCATCTGGCATTATTGCAGAAGTTATAGCGATATTATTAGATGTTGTAGAACCATTCATAACAAAATATGTTTTGTCTGCATTGTATACTTTAGCAGCATGTTTTTGTGCTTCTACAGCCGGTCCTTCATGAATTAAAAGATCACCTAAATCTACGTCTGCATTGCCAATTATCTGCTCTAAATAAATTTTCTCCAAAGAAATTATAAAATTGTTTTCCCGCTGGATGTTTAGTAAAATACTGTCCTCCTTGATGTCCAGGACAATCAAATTGGATATTACCTCTTTCAGAATAATTAACTAATGTGTTGAAAAATGGAGGAAGTATATTTTTTTCATATTTAGATATTAAATAATCTAATTTTTTTGAAACATAGTCTATATTGAAATTATTAATATCAATAATAAAGTCTACAGATTCAAGGTCTATTTTATTATTTGAATGTTTATTATTAATATTTTCGTAATTTGTAACTAATAATACAGGAATATCCAATAGTTCTTCTTTTAACGATTCTAAGAAAACGTTCTCATAATCCATTAAAATTATTGCTCCTACATCAACAAAATCTGTACTATTATCATGAATTGATACTATTTCCCTATCACTATTAAAGTAATCTCTAGCTTTTTCAGAAGCTGCAACTTTTAAAAAATTCATAATAACTAACCCCTTTTCCTAAATTTAAATATTTTAGTTATCTTCAAGACCATAGTACTACTTTTAGAAAATATTGTTAACACTTTCACAATAAAAATATGAAAATGTTTAATAAATATCATTATATATCTTTAATTTTCTAAAATTGTAATTAATTATCTAAAATATAATTTTTTGTAACGAGAAATAGGAAGAATATCAAAATCTCATAAGATATAACCAAATATGAATAGATGATTTTACAAAAAGCATAAGAAAGGATATACTGAAAGTAACAAATGAATTGCTAACTAGCATATACAAAACCCCCCACAGCCTGCCAAAGCTTTGTGGGGGGGTTAATTTTATCTATTCAGTTTGTCTGAAATATAGTTCGCAACTATACCAGCTATAAACTGATACGATAAAACTTGCAACAAATGAAATCGCGACTAGCATATACAACACCTCCTTTATGCACGGAAGTGCTTCCCAATTATAACAAAACTCCTATAACCTGTATGCAATATCTGAATATGATAAATCATCACAAGTAAACAAGTTTAATAGTTTACGTGTATATTTGTTTAATAGTAAATAAGTATATGAATGAATAAATATTTGTGTGGTTTACACTTGTGTAAATGATAAAAGTGTAACTTACATAAATATACAAAAGTTCTCTTCATGAAAATGCATGAAAACGTGTGGTTAAGGGTATGTATAAAATGTGAATAGTCCATGAATTCACATAAAAGATAGAAACGCCGTTAAATCAGCGTTTCTCTCTTTTCATTTAGTTTACATAATTACTGATTATAGGTAGTTGGAATGTATACAATATAAACTCTTTTAAAAATTCAGAAAAAAATTTATCCTATAGAAAATGATGATTTTAATATAAAGGAGCTAGTCAAATGCAAAAAGAAAATTTATTAACGGGTGATAGACCTACTGGAAAATTACACATTGGCCATTATATAGGATCACTTAAAAAAAGAGTTGAATTACAAGACCAATTTAATAGCTTTATAATGATAGCCGATCAACAAGCATTAACTGATAACGCTAGAAATCCTGAAAAAATTCGTAATAGTTTAACAGAAGTTGTATTAGATTATTTATCAGTAGGTATAGATCCATCAAAGTCTAATATATTTGTTCAGTCTCAAATACCAGAATTAAATGAATTAACGATGCATTATTTAAACTTAGTTACATTATCCAGATTAAAAAGAAATCCTACTGTAAAAAATGAAATGAAAAAAAAAAATTTGGAGAAAGAGTTCCAGCCGGTTTTTTAATATATCCGATTAGTCAAACTGCTGATATTACAGCATTTAAAACATCGGTAGTTCCCGTAGGAGAAGATCAAATACCTATGATAGAACAAGCTAATGAAATTGTTAAAACGTTTAACACTACATACAATCAAAATATATTATACAAATCTAAAGCCTTACTACCTAGAAAAGGTTTAGGTAGACTTCCAGGAACTGACGGGAAAGCTAAGATGAGTAAGTCTTTAGACAATGCGATTTATTTATCGGACTCTCCAGATACTATTAGAAAGAAAATTATGTCAATGTATACGGATCCTAACCATGTTCATATCAATGATCCTGGACAAATAGAAGGAAATACTGTCTTTACTTATTTAGATGCCTTCTGTTCAGATACAGATCAATTATTAAAATTAAAAAATCACTATCAAAAAGGTGGCTTAGGCGATGTCAAAATTAAAAACTATTTAAATGAAATAATACAAAGTGAATTAGAACCTATTCGTAATAAAAGACAGGACTATCAGAATAATATGGACTATGTATATGATGTACTCAAAAAAGGTAGTGAAAACGCTCGTTCAATAGCAACTGACACTCTCTTTGATGTAAGACAAGCAATAGGTATTAATTATTTTTAGAATTTATTGAAAATAATAATTATGTGTGAGAATATTTAATTACAGTAAAAAGAGAGGACATTATATATGAAAAATAATTAAGGTCGTAGTAATTGGAAATGGTCACGTTGGATCAAGTTATTCATTCTTAATGGCTTCTGAATCGAACACTAGTATAGACGAAATAGCGATAATATCTAAACATGAAAATGTTGTAAGATGAATCAACTGAACGAGATACAAGCGTCACGAACAATTATTAACGACGATCGAGACCACGGCCTCGAACTTTAATCA
>NZ_KV791848.1:0-1110 GCF_001808005.1 Staphylococcus sp. HMSC13A10
TTGGTAGAGCATCTGACTTTTAATCAGAGGGTCAGAGGTTCGAATCCTCTATGGCTCACCATTTTAATAGCGGGTGTGGCGGAATTGGCAGACGCACTAGACTTAGGATCTAGCGCCTTACGGCGTGGGGGTTCGACTCCCTTCACCCGCATAAGCAGAAGTAGTTCAGCGGTAGAATACAACCTTGCCAAGGTTGGGGTCGCGGGTTCGAATCCCGTCTTCTGCTCCATTATTTTGCCGGGGTGGCGGAACTGGCAGACGCACAGGACTTAAAATCCTGCGGTGAGAGATCACCGTACCGGTTCGATTCCGGTCCTCGGCACCATAATATTGTTAATATGCGCCCGTAGCTCAATTGGATAGAGCGTTTGACTACGGATCAAGAGGTTATGGGTTCGACTCCTATCGGGCGCGCTTATTCTACGGGAAGTAGCTCAGCTTGGTAGAGCACTTGGTTTGGGACCAAGGGGTCGTAGGTTCGAATCCTGTCTTCCCGATAGTAACAATTAATTAGTTTAATTATGGGGGCTTAGCTCAGATGGGAGAGCGCCTGCTTTGCACGCAGGAGGTCAGCGGTTCGATCCCGCTAGTCTCCACCATATTAAATTTACAAACTAGATAACGGCGGTGTAGCTCAGCTGGCTAGAGCGTACGGTTCATACCCGTGAGGTCGGGGGTTCGATCCCCTCCACCGCCACTACTTATTAGTTGTAAGATTATATTTAGGACCTTTAGCTCAGTTGGTTAGAGCTAACGGCTCATAACCGTTCGGTCGCAGGTTCGAGTCCTGCAAGGTCCATATAATTTTGGAGGAATACCCAAGTTCGGCTGAAGGGATCGGTCTTGAAAACCGACAGGGCCTTAACGGGCCGCGGGGGTTCGAATCCCTCTTCCTCCGTTTTATATTTGGTCTCGTAGTGTAGCGGTTAACACGCCTGCCTGTCACGCAGGAGATCGCGGGTTCGATTCCCGTCGAGACCGCCATTTTATTTTAATAGCATTTTACCTATAATCATGGAGGAATACCCAAGTCCGGCTGAAGGGATCGGTCTTGAAAACCGACAGGGCCTTAACGGGCCGCGGGGGTTCGAATCCCTCTTCCTCCGTTTT
>NZ_KV791849.1:0-6606 GCF_001808005.1 Staphylococcus sp. HMSC13A10
AATTGGGTTTTTGTTACATGTAACATGTTACTTATAAGAAGTTACATAATTTATTGTTTCTTCTTTTTTACTTTGTTACTATTAACTTAGATTTTAATAAAGTAAAAAGCGTTTAGTCGTTGGCCCGACTAAACGCTTTAGGTAATAAACGCTAACATATATACTCTAAATGATGCGTTGTTTATATAATAAGTACATATAATTATATAGTATAAACAATATGACTTCAAGAATGAGATATTATTAAATATAATAACGCGTCTTATTACCTCTATCTAAATATGAAAAAGAAGAGGTTTATATTATGTCAAAATTCAAAAAAATTTCTGCTAGTGAATTTGAAACATCTCGTTTTTACCAACTCCCAAAATTTTTATTTGAAGATGGTCATTTTTCTAAAATGACAACTGACGCAAAGGTTATGTATGCTCTATTAAAAGATCGTTTTGAATTATCCAAAATCAATAACTGGATTGATGAAGAAAATAATATATATCTACTATATACAAATAAACAATTATGTTCCATTTTACAATACGGAGAACCTAAAATTATCAAATTGAAAAAAGAGCTAGAAAAATTCAATTTAATTATAAATGAAAGACAAGGACTAAATAGACCTAACAAAATATACCTTTTAGAACCTAGTTATGACAAGGAACTAACAAATCGTAAGTTCCAGAACAAACAAATTATTAGTTCAAGAACTAACAATTTGTAAGTCTAATGATACTGATATTAATGATACTGAGAATAAAGAAACTGAGAATAATGATACGTATGATATGAATGATAGTGAACATATAGCCAACCCTAATACTTCTCATTCGAATCATCCAAATCATCAATCTAATGAATTTGATAATAATGCCTTAAAATATCATTTACTTCAAGAAATTCCCGATCAACTTCAAACCTATTTAAATAACTTTGAAGTTGATGAAATACAAATTATTAAAAGTGTCATACTTAAAGCTAAATCATCATTTAATAATGAAAAGAATACAGTATACATGTTAGAAGATATTGAGTTTGAGATGATTAATGTGCTCAAACGTTTTAAAGCAACATTAATTCAAAAAAGCGAAAGTGTCGAAGCCATGCAAGGTTATTTAATGCGTTCAATTAAAACAGAACTCGAAGAAATGCATTCCTTAAATATGCGACGTCAAAACGCGCCACAAAACCATATATTCGACACATCACACTATTTATGATTGAACGTATGTCGCCTTGAATCTAAATATTTCGCAAAAAAATACGTCCGTTGGATAATCAAATTTAAATAAGATGGATGATGTTGTCGCGCATACATCACTAGATCTTGAAATTCTATAAAATTGTGATTTTCAATCATATCAATAATGTTATTAAACACTTCGGACTGACCTTGATCTAATAAAAATTGGTTTAAGTCAAAACCACAACCACTTTCAATATCATTGATATCATAAAGCGTTTTATCTGAATTAGAGGCATGAATAAAATAATCAAACATGCCCTTAGGAGACATAATAATTTCAATATGCCTCGGTGTATTTAAGTGTTGTTGAAGTAGTTCAGAGACTTGAGAATAACTTTTTAAAGAATCAAAGAATAAAGCACCGTGTTTATGTGATTTTTTGATTAATCCCGTTGATTGATCTATATCTTGATTGTGCCACGGGCTTAAAATATAAGGAATATGCATCTGTTCCAAAATATCTTGATAGTTAGATGGCGTGCTTTCTTCATATATTAAAAAAGCCCACTTATTCGAACGCTTATCTTTCGTCATCATGGACATCCTTTCTGTGATTATTGATTAATGATGCCATGGGGGGTCGTAGTAACCCCATGGCACTGTTAAGATACACATGCGTTGTGTTTATCACTTCGTGTACCACAACGCATGTGTATCTTAACGTTTGTGGCCTGCAAACCATAGATAACGATGATGACGTTGAGGTTTTGAAAAGTAATAATTCGGGTGCATATGTGTAATTTCTTCATGAATTTGAGGTTCAATCTTTTTTAATATATCGTGAGCTTGCTGTTTCCGGGGAATTTTAATTGCCACACGGACTTCATTTTGACGAACATCAACGAGCGATTTTCCAACCATTTTATTAAAGTATTGCTGGACAGAATTTGTTTTACTTTTGCCGTTATTTTGCCAATCCTGAGTCGTGTCTGTGTCAACATCTTGTTTAAGATAATGTCGTAAAACCATTGTGTGATAAACAGATTTGATATGATTCGTGAGTTGATCTTTCAATAAACGAATCATTAAATCGATAACTATTAACATCAATGCTAAGACTAATAAGTAAAATGTAAGTTGATATACACCATTTGAAATGATTGTGATATAGTGTGTGACGTTTCGCGTATCGATAATATCAATTTGAGACACAATAAAGTTTAATAGGACAAAGAGTTTACTAACCATAACTGTCAAAATAGCGAACAGGAACAAGTAAATGATAATATCATACACACGCATGAAATAGGTTTTCCTCATCACAATACACCTGCTTTCGTATAGTAAGTCGGACATAACAAGGGTAAGACTTGATAGGGAGATTCACTATCAATCACTTGGATTAGACCTGTCCCTTTACCAATGGGTATCACAATACCTTCTGGATCTAAATCGGGGAATAAAAATTGTGTGGTTTTTTTATTAATATTACCGATTTGAATCAGCACATTGAGTTGTTCTCTAACGGAAACCGGGATGGTTTGATGATCAAATCGTTGAGACACCAGTAATAAATGAACTTTGGTGGCACGACCTAATAAAGCAATTTGAGATAGTAATGAAAAGAACGCGTCTTTAATGGTCTTATTCACACCTTCAGCTAAAGCGAGCACTTCATCAATCACAATGGTTAGGTGATCAAATTGATAGTCTGGATCGTCATAAAGAATGGTTTGTCGTTGTTGAATAACTTGAAGGCAATGACTTAAGTTTTCATTAATTTCAGATAAAAAATCAGACTTAGATCGATTTTGATGAGGGTGAATCACAGTAATATCATGAATACGTGCCCAACGGCTCGGTGTATCAAACTTAGGGTCAACAATAATGAGTTCTGATATCGGTTTTAATACACTTAGTAAGTACGTCAGCATATAAGATTTACCACTGCCTGAATTACCTGCGATCGCTATAGATGTAATGTTTTGATAGTTTAAAGTTAATTGTTTCATGATCGGAATTTGTTGATTCGTTAGAGACGACGTAAAACGATCTAAATCAGAAATCACTAAGCGTTCTGATATCCCTTGTTGCCATGGGAAAAACAAAGCGCGTTGCGTATGAATATCGTCGGTATCCATAGGTACGAAATACGCAGAATTCTGTTTTAACAATGTGAATTTGGGATATAAAGCTGCACTCGCAATGAGAAATATTTTTTGATATAAGTCATCGTCCACAATATAGCCTGCAGGCAGGCGAGGAAGAAAGTAAAAACCTTCTTCCGTGACCTTGCAGGTGAAACTATTGGTATAACTGGTTTCGCCTTGCATCATGGATCCTAGTGCCATATTTAAGCTTTGTAGGAGATATTGTTCGAGCTCTTTGGCTGTCATTATTTAACCTCCTTCAGATCTGAAGCTTTGAAGTAAACATCATAACGGACTTCACAAGCTTCTAAATGATCAAAAGTAATGACGCTCATATAATTAGGTAATGTCACTTCATTTTCGAATTTAACTGTGAAGGGCGGTAAGCCTTCTTGAACAAACCAGGCTTTATACGCAATAATTTCTCCGGTAGGCTGATTATTCTCAAAACGCTGTTGCGGATAAAGTTCTGTACTTAAGCTATAAATGGGTTTTTTATTATCAATATAATTGGAAGCTATTTCAGTTGAATAGCCACCTTTTTTGAAATTAGATTGAATTTTCATGTGAAACATCCTTTCTATCCTATTGATGCGCATCGTTTAGGAAATATAAATAGAATTAATCAAAGATATCTGTGATTGATTAAATTTTCGCAAATGAAGTGATAAAATAATAGGTGAAAAAATTTATTCGGTTTTTGGAGGTAATAGCGTGATTATCATTAATAACAAAGGAATCAATGACTTAGATTTTAATTATTGGATGAATAATCAATTAACTGATGACAATATCGAAGAAATTTTAGAGGGGTCTGATTTAAGTATGGAACAAGAAATTTTTAAAAGTAATTATAAAAAATTCTTGGAGATAGATGGCAAAAAGGAAAGATGGTATTCTCTGGAAGAAGCTGCGTATATTATTAATGGGAATTATTTTTCAATTTATGAGGAAGATAGCAAAAAGCGAAGTGTCACAACAGACTATGTAAAAAATAAAAGTAATGATATCTTAAATAATATAGAAAATGGAACAAACCAAAATTGGAATAAATATCATTACCCACAAAAAAGGAAGTTTGCATTCAAAAAAGTAAAGTATGTTAATGAAGATATGATCGATGAAATATTAAGAGATGATGTAACAAAACCTGAAAAAATAAAACGAGGTAATATATCAATCGAAGAGTTGCTACCTAATCAAAATAGAATAGCAAAATATATTAGACAGAATGAGAATATACATAATAAAAGTATAATGATAGATTACCTAAATCAATTAAGTGATACACTGGCAAAATCATTAGACGACGTACGTTATTTTTCAAATAAACTATCATTATTTAAATCTGTTATCAAAGATTCTAGAGAAACAGCACAAAATATACATAGGGATCACGATATAGATAATAAAGAAAAATATGAACTTCTGAAAAAAGAATATAGTAATTTTTTAGAAAACTGTATACGTTTTTCTAATGAATATTTAGATATACTAGATATCAAAAATATTTTTAATATTTTTGATACTAAGAAAATTGTTTTAAATATGTCTTATTATACGAAAATGTGGGAGGTTCCTGATATTAATAATGAACAACCGATAAATAATAATTTACAAAAGTTTGTTGATTTGAAAAAGAAGAAGTATTTAAATAATGTACATTGGAGTAAAAATAAGATACTTAAACAATTAAATGAAATTGAAGTTAAACCCGTTACTTTAAAAGATGGTACTAGTGAAACAGAACGCGTGGCAGAGTGGATGTATAGAAATAAAACAAAAGTTGTTTATGAAATTATAAATAAAGAATTTGATGATGTTTATGATTTACTTAACGGTATGTTGAAGTCTGAATACACAGAACTTATGGGCTATATGAGAATATGGCATAACTTAAGCAAAAATTTATAAGTCTTAGTAACCTGTTATACACTTTAATTGGAGGAGTTAACGTGTATTTCAAAAATATGGATTTCTTGATTGACCTATACAAGAATTTTAACGAAGTAGGGATTTTTGCAGTAATATATATTATATATGCGCTTATTCAAATTCTAAGTCAAAATATTTTATATAAAAGACAAAAGATGGAAAGAGTAAAAACACTGATAATCAATATAATTTTATACATATTTATAACACTAGTAGCATTAATGTACTTGTTAGCAATGATTTTTTATTCACTCAGTGCATATCCTAAAGAAGAAGTGATTAAATATATAACAGATTGGGATAAAATTAGTTTGCCAGCTATATTACTTGTTCTTTATTCGTTATTATTCCCTATTTTTATATTTCCATTTGTAGGAAAACGACGTAGAAAAAACTATTTTGCAGAAAATGTAAATAATTGTATTATTGAAAGAGAAATTATAGATAGAGTGAGTATTAATGGTAGAGATAAATTAATTCTAAAAGATGCCTTAGGATATCAGACAGAAAAAGATATAACAGGAATAAAGGATTTAAAAATTAGTACATCTCAAAAAAAATCTTGGTTAACGTTAGAAGACATTAAAATAGCTACGATGAGTCTAAGAGATAAACAATTACTGTTAAAAATGATTATAGGTTTAATAATATTTGGGGTCCCTACAGGGTATTTTGTGTGGAACTTCATCAGTGTCGTTGATGATTGGGATAGAATAATGCACGCAAATGATATATTTATGTATATGGGTCTTTTCACGTTACCATTAATGGTAACAGTTGAGTTATATGTAGTTGCATTTATTATTACCAAAAATTTATTTAAAAAGAAAAAATGATAACAAATTTAGATTAAGAGAAAATAACTTATCAAAGGTCGTATATTAGAACATGATATATATAGTTCGCCTATCTATCAAGAATCAATCTAGTCGCAGAGAGGGATCATTACTTTGCTAATCATTTTCGTTAATTGGACTATAACATTGGTTGGTGGAGAAATGTAAAAGACTATTATTATTGATTTTGTAGGATTTTTTTGGTTAATAAGTCTTTTCTTATACTATCAACAATACGGTAATTAGCTTGTCAAAGGATTTTACTCTTTCCAATCAATTGTGGATTTGTATCGGTGTAGAAAGTATTTTGTACCAAGCGTCTACCTGCTTTATTTCTAATGAAAAATCAGTTAGTAAATCTTTAATCATTTTTCTCTTAGAAAACCAATTTGAACGGTTCTGAGAAATATAATATAAAGATAAAAAATTGACATATGATTTATACAGTGCTAAAATTTAAAATGTATATAGGAGAGGTCTTGCCACAAGTAGACATTGAAAA
>NZ_KV791850.1:0-844 GCF_001808005.1 Staphylococcus sp. HMSC13A10
CATGATAAATTAGTGATTAGCTATATTTTTTACTTTGCAACAGAACCCTTTTTATTTAAAAATCTCAATATTAATAAAATTAAAGCTAAAAAAGGACGAAAGATTGAATGGTTAGAATTTTCTTTTGAACCTGAGAAACGTATTCATTCGAAACGACAATCTAATATGATAAGTACAGGCAAACCAAAACAATATATAAGCCGTGAAATGACGCCACAATGGTTAAAAAATAACACTTATGAACCAACCACATCTAAGACATCTGCGTATACAGAAGAAGAACGTCAAGCGTTTTTACAAAAAATGAAAAAGTAAAGGAGACCCAGTTATTTGATGAAAACTGTAAAGGAAGTTTCTGAACTTTTAGATGTCTCTAAACAAACAATTCATTATCATTTAAAAAGTTTACCTTCAAATTTGAAGGTAAACAAAGTAGGTAACAAATCATTAATAGATGATAATACAATAGATTATCTAAAAACAATTTTAAATAAAAAAACGACAAAAGAATCGACAAAATTTGATGAAAAATCGACAAACAAAACAGAATCATTAAATAACCAATATAGCAGTTATATCGATAAATACATAGAGCATTTAGAATCAGAAATTCGACAAAAGAATCGACAAATTGACGATTTAACAATTGCATTAAAACAAGAACAATCTTTGAATTTAAATAGCCAAAATATATTAAGTAATACCAAAAAAATAGAAACTGATAATATAGATTCAAAAGAAGATATCATTACTCCAAAAGCATCAAAAAAAAATGAACAAAAACAATCTATCTTTTCTAAACTATTCAAAAAAAAATAATGTATTCACGCCTAAAGGCGTGAAT